>CAYXZZ010000014.1:0-28795 GCA_964470055.1 uncultured Mycoplasma sp. | reverse complement strand
TTTGGACATCCTTGGTTATTAACAAGCAGCGATAAGATGAGTAAATCTAAAGGAAATGTTCTTTATGCAGATGATTTAGTTGATAAGTTTGGAGTAGATGCAGTTAGATTCTACTTATTACATGAAATTCCTTTCGCAAGTGATGGTAATATTACTTATGATTTATTAATTGAGAGAATTAATGGAGAACTTGCTAATGTATTAGGTAATTTAGTTCAAAGAACTATTTCAATGGGAAATAAATATTTTGAAGGTAAAGTGACTAATAAGAAGGTAAGTGGTGAAGTAGATGAAGCATTTATTAATAGTATTAATGAGTTAGATTTTTTAGTTACTGCGAAGATGGATGAATTACAAATTGCTGATGCTATGACTGAAATTTTCAATGTTTTACGTGCATCTAATAAGTATATTGATGATACTATGCCTTGGGCTTTAGCTAAGGAAGAAGGACAACAAGATAGATTAGAGACTGTTTTATATAATTTACTTGAATCTATTAGAGTATGTGGTTCTATGTTAGAAGCATTTATGCCTGATGCTAGTGCTAGTATTTTAAGTCAACTCAATAATAATGATAAAACTTATGCATACAAGGAAGATAATTCTTATGAATTAGGACAACCTAGTCCATTATTCCAAAGAATTGATCGTGATAAGTTTATTGCTGAACACAATTTAGAAGTGTAAAATTGGTGCAAAGTGGCGTAAAAAACGTGTAGAAGTATTTTAACTACATGTTTTTTTGTGCTATATTTTAATGGTAGTGCTACGGAGGACTTATGCGTGATGAAAAAAGTAAGTTGTTGAGTTTAGATGTAGTGTACGTAATATTTGGAACTTTATTAATTATTTGTTCTTTGCAGTCAAATAATGTTTTTGATTGGTTACTTTTTATTGTAACAACATTTTATTATATTAGAATTAAAATATATCGTTGGAAAAAATATCATTAGTGTGATATTTTTATTTTGGAGGTATTTTTATGTATATAGATACGCATTGTCATTTATCAATTGAAGATTATAATGATATTGATTTGGTTATAAAAGAGAATAAGGAAGCAGGAATTTCTAAAATGATTATTTCTGGATGTACTAAGGATAGTAATCAAGAGTCACTTGCTTTGGCAGGTAAGTATGAAGATGTTTATGTTACTATTGGTTATCATCCTTCTGAGGTTGATTATGTAACGGATGATTTACTTGATGAGTTGAAAATTCAACTTCAACATAATAAGGTAGTGGGATTAGGCGAGATTGGTCTTGATTATTATTATGGAAAAGATAATAAGAAAGAACAACTTGAGTTGTTTGAAAAGCAATTAAAGATTGCGGAGGAGATGGGACTTGTTGTTGTGATACATAGTAGGGATGCTACTGAGGACACAATTAATTGTTTAAAGAAATATAAACTAACTGGGGTAATTCATTGTTTTAGTGGTAGTGTAGAGACTGCAAAAATTTATGTTGAAATGGGATATAAATTAGGAATAGGTGGAGTTGTGACTTTTAAAAATAGTAAATTGTATGAAGTTGTTGAGACGGTTGGTTTAGAGAATATTGTATTAGAGACTGATAGTCCGTATCTTGCTCCTGTTCCTTTTAGAGGTCAGAAGAATAGTTCTAAGTATATTCCTATTATTGCAGAACGTATTGCAGAAATTTGTGATGTATCTGTTGATGAAGTTGCAAATATTACTACTTCTAATGCTTGTAATTTATTTGACTTAGACTAGTATTTGTGATACTCTTTAGGTAATAATAGGGGTTATGGGGATGGTGAGATATGAAGGATTTTTTTGTAAAGTATAAGATGCTTGTTATATCAATTTTTGTTGTACTTATTTTAAGTGGATGTTTGTTTTTAATTTTAGATTCACATTCTGATAATAATCTTTTAACAGTTAGTTATTCTAGTAATGAGAAATTCACTATTAGTAATTTACTTCCTATGACGGATAAAGTGGGGAAGAAGATTACTTTAGAAAGTAATAAGAATGGAACAACTGCTTATTTAGAATTTGAAGTGTCTGCTAGCGGTAATAAAAAGACGAGTTATGAGATATATTTGGTAAAGGATACGCTAGAGGTTGAGGTACCTGTGAAATTTGTAAAGGTGTATTTAACTGATGATAATGATGTAGCGTTAAAGAATTTTGATGTAGCAAATTTACCTACTTACTATGATTTGCGGGTTTCTGATATTGATCCTAGTGGTAAGTTGTTGTATTCTGGTACTATAAAAAATCAGGATACTCAAAAGTTTAGATTAAGAATGTGGGTTGCGGATACTTATGAATTAACAACCGATGTTAAGAAGTTTTCTGTTAAGGTATTTGTTAAAGAGAAGTAGGAGGAAGTATGGAGAATAAAAAGAGTGTTTCTAAGGGTTTGATTTTTGGTGTTATTATAATTGTAATGTTGGTAGGTGCTGTGATAGGAGGAGCCTTTTATCTTCATTTAAATCAAGTGCAAGATGTAGATGAAAAAACATTAGATGGAGGAGCAATTTCACTTACATATGTAGATGAAGTGAATTTGTTTACAATTGAAAATGCTATTCCTACTAGTGATTTAGTTGGTACTGTATCTGATAGTGCGGAGACGTTTTTTGATTTTACAGTAAAGACTACCATTGAAGAGGCAAATGAAATTGAATATGAAATAATTTTAGTTAGAGATGAAACTGTTTCAACTGCTTTAAATGAAAATATTAAAGTTTATCTTGAAAAGTGTGAATCTGGTACTTATGTTGAAGTTGCTGGTCCAGAGGTGTTTACCGTTAATGATGATATTGACTTGGATGGGGATGCAATGTCAATATATAAAACAAGTACTAAATCTAGTGGTAATGATAACTATAGATTGAGAATTTGGCTTTCTGATACAGCAGTATATGATGCAAGTGAATTACAAAATTTCAGTGTTAAAGTTGTTATTAACGGAGAGGCAAAATAGTTTGATAAAACGTGTAAATCACGTTTTTTTTCTTTTTAAAAAGATAGTTTTTTTTAATATGGCGTATTATAATGAGATTAAAGATTGGTGGTGATAGAATGATGATGCAAGCAGTTGAACAGAAGCAAATGCAATTTTTGATAACTAAAAAGATTGGTTTTTATTTGAAAATAGGGCTTAGGGCTGTGTTGATTGCGATTTTTATCATTTTATTAGTACTATTTGGTATTATGGGAATTTGTTTTTTTGACTCTTTATATAACTCTAGTAAGGGTATTTCAAAAAATCCACTTATTGGTGCTTATGTTGTTGTAACAGAGAGTATGATTCCTACAATTAATGTTAATGATGCAATTATTATTGGAAGAGTTGATGAATCTAATGTTAATATAGGTGATATAGTTACATTTTCTTCTACTGATGAGTATTATAATGGATTGACTATTACTCATAGAGTGGTTGGTAAACAATTATCTTCTGATGGGAAATATGTTTATAGGACTAAGGGGGATAATAATTCATTGGAAGATACGGCCTTGGTAAATATTGAAAATATTTATGGAAAAGTTTTGTTTAAGATTCCCAAAGTTGGATATTTAAAAAAGTTTATTTCATCTCCAGGTGGATTTGTATTATCAATTATGATTCCAGTATTACTAATTATCTTGTATGAGGTTTATAGAATTAGAAAGTTGATTAAAACGCAAGTAGATGAAGTGGAAATTATTTAGGAAAAAATTTGCTATGATTTTTTCTTTTTTTCAGTTATAATATGGGCGAAGTGGTGATTTATTATGGAAAAATATGATGTTAAATTTAAGAAGAAATTTGGGCAAAACTTTTTAAAGGATGTAAATGTTGTAAAAAAAATTGTGAAATGTGCTGAAATAGAAGATGATTCTTTAGTAATTGAAGTTGGACCTGGGGGCGCTATTATGACTAGAGAGTTGGCTGGGGTTGCTAAACAAGTTATTGCTTATGAAATAGATATGGAATTACAAGAGGAACTTAGTAAAAGATTAGAGGGGTTGGATAATGTTGATGTAATTTTTCAAGATTTTTTAATTTCTAATCTAAAAGATGATGTGGCAAAATATCAGTTTAGTCATTTATATTTTGTTAGTAATGTTCCTTATTATATTACAACGCCGATTCTTATGAAGTTGATTGAAAGCGGACTGTCTTTTGAAAAAATAGTTATGATGGTTCAAAAAGAAGTGGGAGATCGTTTTTCTACAAAAAGTGGGAATAAAGAATATGGTTCTATTACAGTGCTTTTAAATTATTTTTATGATGTGAGAAAAGAGTTTTTTGTTTCACGTAAACAGTTTGTTCCAGAACCTAATGTTGATAGTGTAATAGTTTCGTTTTGTGAAAAGAAAGATAAATTACCTTTAAGTGACTTTACTTTCTTTCAAAGATTAGTTAGAGATAGTTTTCAGTACAAACGTAAAACATTGAGAAATAATTTAAAGAGTTATGATTTAGATAAGGTTGAGAGTATTCTTTCTAAATATGATCTTGATCTTAATGTTAGAGCGGAGGCTCTTCCTGTAGAAATATTTGTAGAAATTGCTAACGAATTAAAAAAATAAGACTTTTTATGTGAATTGAAACTTGTTTCTTTTATAGAGTGAAACGTAGTCTCATTCAATTTAAAGTCTTATTTTTTGTAGATGTATCTTCTCGTTCCATATGAACTTAGGGTTTCAATTACTGATGATACTTCATCGATTGCTTTGTCAAAGTCATTTTGTACCCAATAGTTGATTACGCCTAAGGCTCCATTAAAGATAAATACTGTTGCATATTCCATGTCTTCTTCTGAGATGTTGGGTAGATCTTTTTCCCACCTTTCGCGACATTTTTCATAAGCAACCTCTAGAATGTTATTTAAGAAGTATACGTTGTTATTGGTATTGAAGAGAATTTTTACTAGTTCTTTGTTTTGAAGAAAAACTTCTAGCATGGCTTTGGAAAAGTGTGAGATTGTTTTTTCTTCATCAGTTGTTGGGGTATATGCGGCTTTTAATTCAGTCACAAACTCCTTTTCAATACTATCTAGCAAGTCATAAACATCTAAATAATAGCGATAGAAAGTGGCTCTGTTAATGTCTGCTTTAGTGCATATTTCACTTACAGATATTTTTTTTATATCTTTTTCTGATAATAAATTTAAGAACGTATCTTTTATAATTTTCTTTGTATATTTTACTCGTCTATCCATTTTTTACCTCTTTTTAAACAAATATTACTAAATGTGTTTAATAATTATCAATATTAATTTTTTTGCATATTGATAGGAATTATATCTTAATTATATAATACAATTGTAATATATTCAACAAGTGTTGAAAAAAACAGAGGTGAATAATATGAAGATGATTGATAAAGTTATTAATAAGATGAAATATAAACATCCTTGGGATAAGTTTTATGATAAGGATAAGAGGACGATTGAGGTTCCTAATATGTCTTTATACGAATATTTGAGGGATTGTAGTCAAGATTATTTAGATGAGGTTGCAATTAATTATTTTAATCGTAAAATGACTTATAGAACTTTTTTGAATGAGATTAATGTTTGTGCTAGAGCTCTTAGAAGTCAGGGTATTCGTGAAGGCGATGTTGTTACTATATGTATGCCGAATACGCCAGAGGCTGTTATTGCATTTTATGCTACTAATGAGATTGGGGCTATTGCAAATATGGTGCATCCTTTATCTGCTGAAGAGGAGATTAAGAGATCTTTAATTAGTACTAAAAGTGTATTACTTATTGCGATTAATTTAAGTTATAAGAAAGTAAAAGAAATTATAGATGATACAAATGTTTATAAAACTGTTATTGTTTCAGCAAGTGATTCGATGCCTACTTTACTTAAGTTTGGTTATAATTTAACACAAGGTAGAAAAATTGAGACACCTAAGCATAGTGAAGTTTATTTGTATTGGCATGAATTTATGGCAAAGGGTAGAAATTATAATAGTAAAGTTTTAGTTAAGACAACAAAAGATCAACCAGCAGCGATTTTACATAGTGGTGGAACTACTGGTATTCCCAAAAATATAGTTTTGACAAACGGAAATATAAGTGCTCTTGCAAAACAGGCTACTATTATCTTTCCGAAAGTTGGAGTTGGAGATTCAATGCTTGCAGTTTTACCGTTATTTCATTGCTTTGGTTTATGTGTATGTGTTAATGCTGCTCTTTGTTTAGGAACTAGTGTAATTTTGGTACCACAGTTTGATGCTAAAAGATTTGATAAGTTATTTAAGTCTTATCATCCTACTATTGTAGCAGGTGTACCAACTTTATATGAGGCTTTACTTACAAATAAACATATGGATAATATGGATTTATCTTATGTTAAATATATTATTTCTGGTGGAGATAGTTTAATTCCTGAGAAGAATGATGCAGTTAATAAATTTTTTAAGGAACATAACTGCGATTCAAAACTTATTCAAGGTTATGGTATGACAGAGACGGGTGGACCAGTCTGTGCACAGGTTCTTGATGCAACAGCCTCTGGAAGTATCGGTATTCCTTTTCCAAGTAATGAAATTAAAATATGTGACCCAAATACTAAAGAAGAGTTGCCTTTTGGTGAAACAGGAGAGATTTGCATTTCTGGACCTACTGTTATGCCGGGATATTTGGATAATGAAAAGGAAACTAATGATATTTTAGAAATGGATAAAAAAGGAAAGATATGGGTTCATACTGGTGACTTAGGTTATATGACGGAAGAAGGAATTATTTATTATGTTTCCCGTTTAAAGAGAATGCTTATTGTTTCTGGTTATAATGTGTATCCATCACATATTGAAAATGTTTTAATGCAGCATCCTGATGTATTAAATTGTGGAGTTATTGGTATACCTCATCCATATAAAGTACAAGTTCCTAAGGCATATATTGTGTTAGATAGTGGTGTTAAGGACAAGCTAAAGGTTCGTAATGATATTAAAGAATACTGTAAGAAAAATTTGGCTGCTTATATGGTTCCTAAAGAATTTGAGTTTAGAGAGTCTTTGCCTAAAACGATGATTGGAAAAGTTAATTATCGTGAATTAGAAAAAGAAAATAGTAAATAAAATCAAATCAATCATTTTAATTAATGGTTGATTTTTTTGTATTAAAATTTGGTTTTTTTCATATACTTAATTGGAGATGATGAAATGAACTTTAAACTTGGTGATTTAGTTACTAGAAAGTCTCATAAGCATGATATTGTATTTAAAATTGTTGGTTTTGATGACAATGTTGTTTATTTAAAAGGAGTAGATTTGCGGTTATATGCAGATAGTTTTGTATCTGATTTGTCTTTTGCAGAGAAGATGAACGATGATAGTGATAAGGAAATTTTGGAGAAGAATTTGCGAAATATTAAGTTGGATCGGAGTCAATATTTTTATTTGCCAGGGACGATTCTTCATATAGATGGTGATGGTGAATATCTTGAAAGGTGTATGTCTTTTTATAAAAATATGAATTTAAAGGCTAATGGAATAGCATTACCTGAAGTGGATATTTCTGATAAAATTACTGATTTGTTGGTTGAATTTAGACCGGATATTGTGGTGATTACTGGTCATGACGCTTATTTTCGTAGGAAAAATAGGGGTGATGAGCAAGATAGTTATCAAAATACGTCTAATTTTGTTGATGCAGTTAAAGTGGCTAGAAGATATGAGAAAAGTCACGATAAGTTAATTATAATTGCTGGGGCTTGTCAATCAAATTATGAGGAGTTGATTAAGGCCGGGGCTAATTTTGCATCTAGTCCTAAACGAATTAATATTCATGCTCTTGATCCGGCAATTATTGCATCTTCGCTTGCTTTTTCTGATAAGAATAAAAGTATTGATGTAATTGAAATATTAGAAAAAACAAAATATGGAAGTGATGGAATAGGTGGAATTATTACGAATGGTACGATGTATGTGGGGTATCCTAGATGATTTTAGATAGAGTTAAACAATATGTTTCAGATAATGTTGGAGTTTCACATAAGTTTGTTTTTTATGGTGCGAGAAATCAAAATGAAGAGTTTAATGGTGTTATAACTAAGGTTTATCCAGCAGTTTTTGTAATTATTTTGGATAATGGACAGACTAGATCATATAGTTATAATGATGTTTTGATTTCAAATTTAAAGATAGTTGATTAGACGTTGATTTTTTAAGGGGGGTTTATAAAATAAAATTGTTGCAATTTCAATAATATTATTATAAAATGTACTTATAAAGTGGTTACGCTTTAAGAGGGAGGAATATTTTCATGAAAATTACATCAGTTAATGTACGTAAAATTGAAAAAGAAGGTTCTCGTATGAAGGGAATTGCATCAGTATTACTTGATGATAGCTTTGCAGTACATGATATTCGTATTATTGAGGGAGACAATGGTCTATTTATAGCAATGCCTAGCCGAAAGACAGCTACAGGTGGATACCGTGATATCGCTCATCCAATTAACCCTGAAGTTCGCGCAATGTTTGAAGAAGCAATTTTAGAAGCGTATGAAAACGCTCCTGAAGCGACAGAAGAAGAATAAGAGGCTCCTGCTTCTTTTTTTTGTACTATTTATTTTATTTTGTGCATATTCTTAATTAGGAGGAATATGTATGGAGAAACAAGATAGCAGTTTAAATAGTTATAATCATGGTATAAGTTTATTTGAAAGAAAAAATTTAGTTATTACAGGTGTAAAAAAGATAGATAACTTTGATAGTAGTCAGTTTATTTTAGAGACTATTATGGGTTATATGATTATTAAAGGTAGTGATTTAGAACTTGTAAAACTTGATACATTGCAGGGACATGTAACTATAAAAGGGACTATTAATAGTATTAGTTATGCAGAAGATAATACAAAAAATAAAGAAGATAGCATTTTTAGTAGGTTGTTTAAATAATGAATTTAAAGATTCAACTATTATCATTTGGATATTCTTTTGTATTTGGACTTATATTTAGTGGATTGGTTAGATTTAATTATAAAGTGTTGTTTTTTACTAAAAAGCATATTCAAATCTTAGGTAATTTTTTGTTTTTGCTTGATGTGAGTTTATTGTATTTTTTAGGAATTAAATATATTAATAATGGAATTTTACATATTTATTTTTTAATTTTATTATTAGTTGGTTGGTATATCGGAAATGTTATATTGGACAAGATTTTAAAAAAATAGTGTCAAGTATTGACTTTTTTTGTTTTATTTATTGAATCTATCTTTTTAGTAGTTGTATACTATAAGGTGAAAAGGTAGGTGATAGTGGTGGCAAATAGAAAAAAAAATAGTAAGAAGATGAGAAATCGGAGAATGTTATTACTAGGAGTAGGTTCTATTGCTATTATTATTACTATGATTTTTACAATTGGAAAATATTGGGTAGAGATATTTGATAAGTATAAGGAAAAACAGGAACTTGAACAGAAATTAGCCGAATTACAAGCAGAAGAAAAGGCTTTACAGTTAGATGCTGATAAGTTACAAGATCCTGATTATGTGGCTCGGTATGCTAGAGAAAAATATTTATATTCGAAAGATGGAGAATTTATTATTAAAATACCAGAAAAATAATAAAGTAAAAAGTGGACACATAAAAAGTAAAATGTAACCTATAAGGTGGACTTCTGAAAAAAGAAGATTAAATCTTATAGGTTTTTTATATGTCTTAATGTTATAATTAAAGAAAGGAATGATTTATATGTCTAAAACAAATTTAACAGATAAACAAGTAAAAGAACTTAGCAAAAATCCATACATTAAATTAGTAAACAATCATTATATTTCTTATACTGAAGATTTTTTAAAGAAATTAGTATATGAAATGACAGAAAACAACAAAACTTCTAGACAAGTATTTAATGAATGTGGTATTGATACTAATATTATTGGTGAACACAGAGCTGCTAATCTAGCTTATAAATGGAAAAAAAGATATAAAGAAACTGGAGAAATAAAAGATACACGTCCTGGTAATTCTGGTGCTACATTAAAAAGAGAACTTAGTGATAAAGAAAAATTAGAAAGAGCTGAAGCAAAAATTAAATTGCTTGAAGCTGAAAATGAATTATTAAAAAAAAACGAAATGATAGAACTGGGACTTTTAAAAGATATCAAATCAATATCAAATTTGAAATAATTAAATACATAGTTGATAAATATCAATTAAAAGGTATGATTTCTTATTTATGTAAATGTATAGGTGTTTCTAAATCTGGTTATTATAATTATTTTCATCATGATGAAAATAGAAAAAATAAGGAAGATAAAGATGTAAAAGATTTCAAATTAATATTAAAAGCATATAAATTCAAAAAATGTAGAAAAGGTGCTAGACAAATTAAAATGGTATTAGAAAATGAATTTAATACAAATTTTAATTTAAAGAAAATAAGGCGATTAATGAAAAAATATGGATTAAAATGTCCAATAAGACAAGCAAATCCATATAGAAGAATGATGAAAGCAACTAAAGAAGATACCGTATGTGAAAATTTAATTAACAGAAATTTCAAAACTGGAATTCCATATAATGTTTTACTTACAGATATAACATATTTGTTTTATGGAAATAATCAAAAATGTTATCTTTCTACAATCAAAGATGCAGAGAAAAATGAAATACTTGCTTATCATTTAAGTGAAAATATGCAGTTAGATATTTCCTTAGAAACTATTAAAAAATTACATCGAAAAAGAAATATTATTTTATCTGAAAATGTAATTGTACACTCTGATCAAGGAGTACATTATACAAGCCCTAAATTTCACGCATTATTAAAGAAATATAATATTCAACAATCAATGTCTAGAAGAGGAAATTGTTGGGATAACGCACCACAAGAATCATATTTTGGACATATGAAGGACAAATTAAATTTAGATACTTGTTTTAACTTTTCTGATGTGTGTAAAGAAATTAAAGATTATATAGAATATTATAATAATTATAGATATCAATGGAATCTACAAAAAATGACTCCTGTAAAATACAGGAATCATCTATTGTCATTATTGACTGCTTAATCATCATTTTATTTAGTCCTTGACAAAGGGTTCATTTTAAAGAATGTGGTCTACTTTTATTTTGTTGTTTGTGTTATAATATTTGATGGCTCTAAGTAAAGGAGGATTTATGATTAATATAGAAGATAATTTCAAATTTAAATTGAAAGATACTATTGTTATTGGTTGTTCTAGTGGGCCTGATTCTATGGCTTTAGTAGATATGCTGTTAAAAGTTAGAGATAAGTATGAGTTGTCTTTAATTGTTGCTCATGTAAATCATAATGTTCGAGAAGAAAGTTTTCAGGAAGCACAGTATATGAAAAAATATTGTGATGATAATGGTTTGCTATTTGAGAGTATGATTATTGAAGAGTATGGTGATGATAATTTTCATAATGAGGCTAGAAATATTCGATATAATTTTTTTGAGTCATTGATTCATAAGTATGATGCTAATTATTTAATGACTGCACATCATGGTGATGATTTAGTTGAAACAGTTTTAATGCGATTAGTTAGAGGTTCTAATTTGAGTGGCTATAGTGGTTTTAAAAAAGTTGTTCAGATGGATGGTTATCAAATTGTTAGACCACTTATTCATTATACTAAACAAGAATTAGAGACATATGATATAGAGAATGATGTTAAGTATTTTGTTGATAGTTCTAATGATAAGGATAGATATACACGAAATCGTTATAGGAAATATGTAATTCCTTTTTTGAAGGAAGAAGACAGTAATGTTCACCATAAATTTTTAAAATTTAGTCAAGAGTTAGATTCTGCTAGTAGATTTATTGATAAAGAAAGAGATAAAGCCTTGGATAGATGTTTAGAGGGTAATTCAATTAGATTAGATAAATTTGTTAGTGAAGATGAATTTATTCAAAGAGAAATATTATATTATTTACTTAGTGAATTTTATCAAGATGATCTAATTTTGGTTAATGATAAGCATATTGATTTGATATTTAATCTAATTTACAGTAATAGAGCGAATAGTTTTGTAAATTTGCCTAATGAGGTTGTTGCTAATAAGAGTTATAATATGTTAGAATTAAAACGTGAGACATTAGAAATAACTAGCTATGAAATAGAGTTTAATGATTATGTTTTACTACCAGATAATCATATTATTGAAAGTATAGATGATGTTATGGATAATAGTAATAATATTTGCAGACTTAATAGTGAAGAAATTACGTTACCATTAATTGTTCGTACTAGAAGAATAGGTGATAAGATGATGGTAAAAGGATTAGATGGCTCTAAAAAGGTTAAGGATATTTTTATTGATAAAAAGATTAGAATAGATAATCGTGATTCTTGGCCAATAGTTGTCGACTCTAAGGGGAAGATAGTTTGGATTCCGGGAATTAAGAAGTCAGTGTACGATAAGAAGAAAATAGATAGTTATGATATTGTATTGAAGTACAGTTAAGGAGGAAATTAAGTGGATAAAAAGACTGTTAAAAGAGGTTTGTTGCCTTATCTATTTATAGCATTATTTATGCTAGGAATGTTTTATGTCTTTAATGTTTCAAGTCAGAAAGTTTATACGTTGACTTATGATGAGTTTATTGAAGAACTTGATGGCGGACAAATTAAAGAGATGGAAATTACGGCCAACACTGGTGGTTATACTTATGAAGTTGTTGGTGTATTAAAAGATTATGAAGATGGTGAAAAGTTTAATGCAAGATTACCTTTAAGTGATGAGGTAATGAAGAAAATTGTAGAGGCTAGTGACCATCAAGATTTTAAGTTAGAAACAGAGGCTGATCCTACTGGTTCATCTTGGTTGATGATTGTAGTACAGGTTGTGCCAATTTTTATAGCAATTCTTGTTATTGTTTGGTTTTTAAATAAGCAAATGGCAGGTAATAAGAGTTCTATGGATTTTGGTAAGAGTAGAGCAAGATTAAGTAGTGATAGTAATAAAGTGACATTTAAGGATGTTGCTGGTTTGAAAGAGGAAAAAGAAGAAGTTAAAGAATTAATTGATTTCTTAAAAGACCCTAAGAAGTTTCAAAAACTTGGTGCTAGAATTCCAAAAGGAGTATTATTAGTTGGTCCTCCTGGAACAGGAAAGACTTTGCTTGCTAAAGCAGTTGCTGGGGAAGCAGATGTTCCTTTTTACTTTATTAGTGGATCTGACTTTGTAGAATTATTTGTAGGTGTTGGTGCTTCTCGTGTAAGAGATATGTTCCAACAAGCAAAGAGAAATGCTCCATGTTTAATATTTATTGATGAAATTGATGCCGTAGGACGTCAAAGAGGTACTGGATTAGGTGGAGGTCATGATGAACGTGAACAAACACTTAACCAATTGTTAACTGAAATGGATGGATTTGGTGCTAATGAAGGAATTATCATTATAGCGGCTACTAACCGTCCTGATGTATTAGATCCTGCATTATTAAGACCTGGTCGTTTTGATAGACAAGTAACTGTTAATTTACCTGATGTTAAAGGCCGTGAAGAGATTTTAGCGGTTCATGCGAGAAATAAGACTTTAGCTGAAGGTGTTACTTTGGAAAACTTAGCTAAGAGAACTCCTGGATTTAGTGGAGCCGATCTTGAAAATTTACTTAATGAAGCAGCACTACTTGCAGTTAGACGCAATAAGACAGAAATTACAATGAGTGAAGTTGATGAGGCTACTGATAGAGTACTTATGGGTCCTGCAAAAACTTCTCATAAATATAGTGAAAATGATCGTAAGTTAGTTGCTTATCATGAGGCAGGTCATGCCGTTATTGGATTGAAGTTATCACATGCTAATGTTGTACAAAAGGTTACAATTATTCCGAGAGGAACAGCAGGTGGATATAATATGATGGTTCCAAGTGAAGAAAAATTATGTTCTACTAAGACTGATTTATTAGAACAGATTACTGGTTTACTTGGTGGTAGAGCAGCTGAAGAAGTTGTTTTTGGAGAAATTACAACTGGAGCACACAATGACTTTGAAAAAGCAACTAAAATTGCTAGAGCAATGGTTACTGAATATGGAATGAGTGATTTAGGACCACTTCAGTTTGAACAACAAGCAGGAAGCGTATTCTTAGGTCGTGACTATAATAAGAGTCAACATTTCTCTAATGAAGTTGCGAATGAAATTGATATGGAAATGAGAAAAATCATAAATAATTGTCATAAAAAAGCAACTGAAATTATTAAGAAGAATGAAGACTTGTTAAAGTTAATTGCCGAGGCATTATTAGAATATGAGACTTTAACTAAAGAACAAATTGATTATTTAGTAGAACATAAAAAAATGCCTGAAGAGGATGAAGAGAATTTTGAGAATATGTCAGTTACTAAATTAAGAGAAATTGCTAAGGATAAAGGAATAAAAAACTATTCTAAATTAAATAAAGCAGAATTATTGAAAGAGTTAGATAAATAAATAATTTAACTCTTTTTTCTTGAAAAAAAGTTTAGAACTATTATAATAAGTTTAAGAGGAGTGGTATTATGGCAAAGAAAAAGAAAAAGAAGATTGAATTAAAAGAGGCTTCAGAAAAAGAATTAAAAAAAGTAAAAAAATTAGGTGCTGATTTTAAAGTATTTATTTCACGTGGGAATGTTATTGATATGGCAGTCGGTGTTATTGTTGGTGGTGCTTTTAGTAAGATTGTTACTAGTTTGGTAAATGATGTTTTAACTCCAATTATTGGGGTATTCCTTGGAGGACTTGATTTTAGTTCATTATCATTTGGGTGGAAAGATGCTCAAATTGCGTATGGGTCATTTTTACAATCAATAGTTGATTTCTTAATTATTGCTGCATGTATTTTTGCAATGGTAAAGGTATTTGAGAAATTTAAGAAGAAAGAAGAAGTAAAGGAAGAGCCTAAAAAAGAAGAGCCACCTAAGAAAAGTGCTGAGGTTTTGCTTCTAGAAGAAATAAGAGATTTATTAAAGAAAAATGCTTAATTATGATAAATTGAATGGCTTGGTCATTCTTTTTTCTTGTACATATATTATTTTTTAGTGTATAATATGCTTGATTTAAAGGGAAAGAGACGATTTTATGGAATGGAAAATAGGAAATGTAAAAATTAATAATCAAGTTGTTCTTGCACCGATGGCAGGTATTTGTAATTCGGCGTTTCGAAGAATATGTAAAGAAATGGGATGCGGTTTAATATATGCTGAAATGGTTAGTGATAAGGCAATAACTTATAATAATAAAAAGACAATAGATATGCTTTATATGACTGAAGAAGAAAGACCAATTGTACAACAAATATTTGGATCTGATAAAGAGTCTTTTGTTGTTGCGGCAAAATATATATACGAAAATATGCATCCGGATATAATAGATATTAATATGGGGTGTCCTGTTCCAAAAGTGGCAGTACGGGCACAGGCAGGATCGGCATTACTAAAGAATCCAGATAAAATATTTGAAATTGTTAAAGCGGTAGTTGAAGCAGTACCAATACCAGTTACAGTTAAGATTCGTAGTGGATGGGATCAGAAAAATATTAATGCGGTTGAAGTGGCAAAGATTGTTGAAAAAGCAGGAGCAAGTGCTATTTGTGTTCATCCTAGAACAAGAAGTCAGGGATATAGTGGAGTGGCTGATTGGAAGATAATTAAAGAGGTAAAAGAAAATGTATCAATTCCAGTTATTGGGAATGGTGATATTAAAAGTCCAGAAGATGCTAAAAGAATGCTTGATGAGACAAAGTGTGATGCTGTGATGATTGGTAGAGGAGTTTTAGGAAATCCTTGGATTGTAAAAAATACAGTTGCTTATTTATCGGGGGAGAGTATTAAAAATGTTACACCTAGGGAAAAGATTGATATGTGTTTACATCATTTGGAGTATTTAAACTCTTTAAAAGATGAGCATTTGGCGTGTCTTGAGATAAGAAATCATATAGGGTGGTATTTAAAAGGTATAAATGGAGGAAACATAGTTAAAAATAATATCTATCAAACTTCTAATATTCGTGATATAATCGATATATTAAATGAATTTAAGGAGGGATTAGATGAATAAAAAAGAAAATACTGAGTCTGAGAAATCTGATAAAAGTGATAAATCAGATAAATCTATTAAAGCATCATTTATACAAAGATTAGTTGCTTATGTGATAGATATATTTTTGATAAGTTTTGTTGCTTCGATTATTGCTGGTCCTTTTGTTGATGTAAATTCTTTATCTAAACTTCAAGAGAGTTTATCAGAAGTAACAATGAAAGCACAGAATTTAGAAATAAGTTTTCAGACATTTATAGTTGAATCAATACCTCTTACATATAAAATTGCGAGAATATCTGGAGTTTTAACATTAGTTACTTTGTTTTTAACAGCCGTTTATTTTATAGTTTTTCAATTAAAATGTAATGGTCAAACAATTGGAAAAAAATTAGTTAAAATTAAAGTTGTTTCAGTTGATGGAGAACTTGATGTTAATCAGATGTTATTAAGATCATTAATAATAAATGAAATTCTTATTGGGATGGTTACGTTTGGATTGATGATATTTGCAACAGATGATATTTATTACTATGGGACATTAGTTTTAGAAATGATTCAATATTTAATTATTTTGATTAGTGCTGGGATGGTATTCTTTAGTAAGAATGGTAGAGGTTTACATGATTTAATCTCACATACTGAGGTTGTACAAGAAAAAAATAGAGGAGTTTTAAAATGAGAGAATTAAGTGAACAAGAAATTGTTAGAAGAGAAAAGTTACAAAATATAGAAAATCCATATCCTGAGAGATATGAGGTTAATTATGAGTTACATGAAGCGGCTCTTTTAGAAGATGGAACTTGTGGTGTAAGAGTTGCGGGTAGAATTATTTTAATGAGAAAAATGGGTAAAATGAGTTTTTTAACCATTGGTGATATTAAAGGAAAGATTCAAATATCTGTTAAGATGGATATGATTGGTGAAGAGGCTTATCAACAGTTTAAGGCAAATTATGATATTGGAGATTTTATTGGTGTAGAAGGAGAAGTATTTACTACTCACACTGGTGAAAAAACTGTTAGAGCAGATAGTATCACTTTCTTAGGAAAGGCTTTGAAGCCACTTCCTGAAAAGTTCCATGGTATTGAAGATGTTGAAACAATTTACCGTGAAAGATATTTAGATTTAATTATGAATGATGATTCTAAGAAGAAGTTCTTATTTAGAAGTAAATTTATTCGTGAGATTAGAAATTATTTGGACGAGGCTGGTTATGTTGAAATTGAAACACCTATTTTAAATAATAAGGCAAGTGGAGCAACTGCAAGACCATTTATTACACATCATAATGCTTTAGATATTGATTTATATTTAAGAATTGCTCCAGAAACTTATTTAAAAAGAGCAGTTGTAGGTGGATTTAATAAAGTATTTGAAATTGCTAGATGTTTTAGAAATGAAGGAATTGATGCTACTCATTTACAAGATTTTACGATGATTGAAGGATATTGTGCTTACTATAATTACAAAGATAATATGAAGTTTTTAAGAGAAATGTTACAACATATTATTGAAAAATTATTTGGTACTTTAGTTATTACTGTTGGTGATAAAGATGTAGATTTAAGTGGAGAGTGGCCAAGTGTAAGTTTTAGAGATTTAATATTACAATATGGAAATATTGATATTAATGAGTATAGTACAAAGGAATTATTACTACAAAAAATTTATGATGAAAAAATTGAAATCGATAGTGATACGCCACTTGAAGATTTGGGATATGGTAATTTAGTTGATCAATTATATAAGAAAGTTGCTAGACCTAATGTTGTTAATCCTATTTTTTTAACTGAACATCCAATTAGTTTAAGTCCTTTAGCAAGAGCAAATGATGATAATCCGGAAATTACTGATAGATTCCAATTAATTATTAATGGGGCTGAAATTATTAATGCTTATTCTGAATTAGTTGATCCTCAAGAACAAGAAAGACGTCTTGAAGAACAAGCCGCTTTAAAAGCAGATGGTGATGAAGAGGCTATGCCAATGGATCATGATTATATTTCTGCTATGGAAGTTGGTATGCCGCCTATTAGTGGATGGGGAATGGGAATTGATAGAGTTGTTCAATTACTTACAAATTCAGATAACATTAAAGATGTTGTAATGTTTCCATTAATGCGACCACTAAATGTAGAAAATAAGGACTCTGAGTAGAGTCTTTTTTCTTTGCATTTCACTAAAATTTCATATAAAAACCCTTGAAATACTTGAAAAAAGTTGGTGGTATAGTATAATTATAGTGGGAGGTTAATTATGAAGAAACATAATACAATGAAAGTCGTTCTTCTAGTTGTGACAGCTTTATGGTTAGTATCTGCTATCTTCTTACCAGACAAAGACTGGGGAGTGTTAGTTAAAGTAGGTCTATCATTAGTTGAATTGTTTTTAATATTGTTTGGTTTAAAAGAAAAAGACAATGCATTAAAAGCAGTTCTTGTTACAACTGTTGTATTAATGGTACTTACTTGGATTTTACCAGCAGCTTATTATTCTGGTGAGTATATTGATCAAGGACGCGTTCAAATGGGTCTATTCGATCTATTTAACTATCCATTGTCAGTAACATTACCATATTTCGGATATTTAGTATTATTCGTAGTTGCTGTTGGTGGATTCTATGGAATTTTATATAAAATTCCGGCTTATCGTTCTTTCTTAGATAAGATTGCTGCAATTTGTAAAGGGAAAGAGGCTATTGCGTTATCAGCAATGATGTTTATAATTACAGTTTTAACTTCTGTATTTGGTATGCAATTAGCATTAATGGTATTCTTCCCAATGCTTGCTTCAGTTATTTTATTAATGGGATACGATAAGATTGTAGTAGCACTTACATTAGTTGGTTCAACAATGATTGGTGTTGCGGGAACTACTTATGGGTATAGTAATACAGGATTATTAAACTCTGTTCTAGGATTAGGAATGAGTGATAATGTTCTTGTTAAGACTGTTATCTTTTTAGTAGGTTTAGTTTTATTAGTATTTAATACATTGATGTATGCAAAACGTGCTAATGTTGCTAGTAAGGCTCAAAAGACAGTAGTTCAAGCAGAAGTTGCAGAAAAAGTTGTTGAAGAAGAAACTGAAGAAGTTGTAGTTGAAAAGGAAAAACCAGTAGCAAAGAAAAATACTGCTAAAGGTGCAGGCAAGAGTGCTGGTAAAGGTGCTAATTCTACTAAGGGTACTGCAAAGAAATCTACAGGTGCTAAGAAGGGTAGTTCTTCATCTAAATCTAGTAGAAAAGATATTAAAGCAGCCGCTAAAGATGAAGAAGTTATCGTTGTTAAAGAATCTTTAGTAAATGATTCAGTTGATCATTATGTACCAGCAGTGGTATATAGTAAACATAAGATTTGGCCAATTGTTGTTGCATTTATATTATTATTTGTAATTACAATTTTAGCATTTGCTCCATGGTCAACTGTGTTTGGTGTTGAAGCATTTACTGAAGCAACAGAAGCAGTAAATGAATTTGAATTATTTGGATTCCCAATTTTTGAAAAATTATTTGGTTCATTTGCTACATTTGGTGAATGGTCAGTTTCTGATTTGATAATTGTAATGGCATTCATTATTACTTTATTAACAGTTATTTATAAAGTAAAAGTTAATGATGTATTTGAAGGTCTTGCTAATGGTGCTAAGAAAGCGTTGGCTCCTGCATTTGTTGTACTTTTAGTATATACATGTTTAGTACTTACTACATATCATCCATATCAACAGGCTGTTTATAAAGCAGTACTTGGTTTAACAAAAGGATTTAATATTGTTACTGCAACAATTACAGGAATACTTACAAGTTTATTTAATCAAGATCCAGCATATGCTTTCCAAGCAGCAGTTCCGTATTTTGCGGGAATTGTTACTGATACAAATTTATATCCAGTAGCAGGAATTTTATTCCAATCTATATATGGTGTATCTATGTTATTTGTACCTACGAGTTTAGTATTAATGACAGTTTTATCATATTTAGGAATTTCTTATAAAGAATGGATGAAATCTATTTGGAAATTATTGGTTGAATTATTTGTAGTATTGTTAATTGTTTTTGCAATATTAGTATTAGTTTAATTGAGATAAGAGCTATGAGTTTTACTTGTAGTTCTTTTTTTGTCGTTTTTTTGGGGATGCAAAAACTTGATTTAGGGTCTGTTTGAGACCTAAAATTATTATAAGGAGATGGTAAAAATGTTTTCAAAGTTTTCTGAAGAAACACAAAAAATATTACTAATGACTAAAAGAGAAATGCAAGAATTAAAACATCCTTATGTTGGGAGTGAACATTTACTTTTGGCTATTTTACATAATAGAGAGTTAGAACTTACAAAGTTTTTGGAAGAGTGTGGTCTTACATATGACAAATGTCATAAAGAAATTGTATCTGTTATTGGGATAGGAAAAAGTACAAATGATTGGTTTTTGTATACGCCGCTACTTAAACGGATTATTGAGAATGCTATTCTTGACTGTAGAGATAATAATTCTTTGGTTAGTGTTGAGAGTTTATTTATTTCGTTACTTGAAGAGGGTGATGGTGTTGCGAATAGAATATTGATGGGTATGAATGTTGATATTGATTATTTGTATGAAAGATTTTCTAATAAATTTGTTATAAAAAGTGGAAAGAGTGGTAGAAAACTATGTGTAGAAGAATATGCGGTTGATTTAAATAAAAAATATAATTTGGATGGATTTGATCCTGTTGTTGGAAGGGATAACTTAGTTAATAGAGTAATGGAAATTTTACTTAGAAGAACTAAGAATAATCCATTATTAATTGGAGAGGCAGGTGTTGGGAAAACTGCAATTGTAGAGGAGCTGGTTAGACGAATCGAGATTGGTAGTGTTCCGAAGAAGTTGCTTGGAAAAAGGATTTTATGTTTATCTATGGCAGGTTTGGTTGCGGGGACGAAGTATCGTGGTGAATTTGAGGAGAGAATTAATCAAATTGTAGAAGAGCTAGAAGAAGAACCTAATATTATTTTGTTTATTGATGAGATTCATACTTTGGTTGGTGCTGGTGGAGCAGAAGGGGCAATTGATGCTTCTAATATATTAAAACCATATTTGGCACGTGGAAAAATCCGTATAATTGGTGCGACGACGAAAGATGAATATAGTAAATATATTGAAGATGATAAAGCATTAGATCGAAGATTTCAAAAGGTATATGTTAATGAAACTAGTTTGGAAGAGACAGAAATTATTTTGTTGCAGCTTAGAGAGGTGTATGAAAAGTATCATGAAGTTTCTGTCTCAGATGAAATTATTAAGGAAATTGTTAAATTGGCTGAGAGATATGTTCACAATGGAAGATTTCCGGATAAAGCAATTGATATTTTTGATGAGGCATGTGCAAAGGCATCAATTATAGATAATGAATTTGATAAAAAAGTGAAAGAATATGTTTGTAATATCAAGTTTTTAAAGGAAGAAAAGAATAGAGCAATTATTGAACATGATTTTAAAAAGGCTAGTGAGTTGAAGGAACAAATCTTAGATTTAGAAAAGGAGTACGATAAGTTATTATTTAAAAATTCTGGTAGTGATTATAGGCGTAAAATAACTGAAGATATTTTGTATGGAATAATTTCTGATAGAACGAAGATACCTATTGCTTATATGAAAAATGTTGATGAAAATAAAATTATTAAGGCTCTTAAGGAGAGTGTGATAGGTCAAGATGAGATTATAAAGAGACTTGTATCTACAGTTTTAAATTCATCAAATAGAAATAAAAATGTTCCTAGTTCTTTATTATTAGTTGGTAAAAGTGGAGTGGGAAAGACATTTTTGGTAAAAGAGTTTACGAAAATGTTGTATGGAGATGAATCTTTTATTAGATTAGATATGAGTGAGTATAACGAGGCTTTTAGTAGTAGTAAGATAATAGGTTCTCCACCGGGATATGTTGGGTATAGTGATAATAAAACTTTACTTGATAGAATAAAATTTAATCCTTATTCAGTATTACTGTTGGATGAAATTGAAAAGGCTAACTCTAGTGTGTTGAAGTTGTTTTTACAAGTTTTTGACGAGGGATTTATGACTAATTCGAAAGGAGAGGTAATTGATTTTCGACATGTGACAATTTTTATGACTTCAAATTTAGGTTCAGATCGAAATGTGATTGGTTTTTCTGGAAAAAGAGAGGATTTGGTTTTTGATAATATAAAGAGTTTTTTAGGAATAGAATTATTTAATAGAATTGATGAGGTTTTATTGTTTAATGATATTGATGATAAAACAATTCGGAAAATTGTATTAAAAAAATTCACAGAAATTGTGGATAAGAATGATATAAAAATAGAAATATCCACAGAAATTGTTGATAAAATAGTAGAAAAAATTGATTATAAGACTAGTGGAGCGAGAAAAATTGACCGAACTATTGAAAAAATGTTAGAAGAAAAGACTTTTTTAGAGACTTAGTCTCTTTTTCTTTTAAATTTAATATGCTATAATAACGGCAGGTGATGAAAGGTGAAACTATATAACACATTGACGAAGAAAGTCGAAAAATTTATTCCTAATGAAGAGGGAAAAGTTAAAATGTATACATGTGGGCCAACAGTTTATCATTTCGCACATATTGGAAATTTAAGAACTTATATTTCTGAGGATGTTTTAGAAAAAGGACTTAAATTTATTGGGTATGATGTAGAAAGAGTAATGAATATTACTGATGTTGGTCATATGGTAGGAGATGGAGATTCTGGAGAAGATAAAATGTCAGTTGCGGCAAAAAGAGAAAAGAAATCTTCATATGAGATCGCAAAATATTATACTGACTGTTTCTTTGATGATTGTTGTAAGTTGAATGTTCGTAAACCAGATATTGTATCAAATGCCACTGATAATATTGATATGTATATTAAGATGATAACTAAGTTATTAGAAGATGGATATGCATATATTGCTGAGGGTAATGTTTATTTTGATACTACTAAATTTAAAAATTATTATGAATTATCTGGACGTAATAGTGATGATTTAATGGTTGCTGTACGTGATGATATAGAAGCAGATACTGCTAAACGTAATCCATTTGATTTTGGATTATGGTTTACTAATTCTAAATTTGATAATCAAGAATTACAATGGGATTCTCCATGGGGAAGAGGATATCCTGGATGGCATATTGAATGTTCTGGTATATCTATTAAGAATCTTGGAGAAAAATTGGATATTCATTGTGGTGCAGAAGATGCAATTTTTCCACATCATACTAATGAAATTGCTCAAAGTGAGGCGTACCTTGGACATAAGTGGTGTAATTATTGGGTACATTTAGGATTTTTAAATGATGAAAGTGGTAAAATGAGTAAGTCTAAAGGAGAGTTTTTAACGGTATCATTACTTGAAGAAAAAGGTTATAATCCATTAAGTTATAGATATTTGTGTTTAAATTCTTACTATCATAGTCAATTAACATTTAGTTATGATATTTTAGATGGAGCACAAAATGCTTATAATAAATTGAAAAATAGAGTGGCTAAATTAGAAAAGGATAATGTTGAGGAAGATAAAATGACTTCTTATATTGATAAATTTAGTGAGACAATTAAGGATGATTTAAACACTTCTAATATGGTTACGTTGGTTTATGATGTTCTTAAAGACGATGAGTTAACTGATGGTACAAAATTTGCTTTAATTGAAAAGTTTGATGAAGTATTATCGTTAGACTTGACTGTAGTGGAAGAAAAGAATGTTGATTCTGATTTGGAAAAAGAAATACTAGTTAAAATTGAAGAAAGAAAAGAAGCGAAAAAGAATAAAGATTTTACTAAGGCAGATAGTATTAGAGATGAACTGCTTGCTAAAGGTGTTATATTAATTGATACAAGAGAAGGAACAACATACGAACTTATTTAGGAATTAGATTAGATCTAATTCTTTTAGTTTGTTGTTTTACGTTTATTGTGTTAATATATGGGTGTTTTTCACAGGAAATTATGTGAAAAAATATTTGTAATGATATAATTAAGATGGTGAAATTTATGCAAACAAAAGAAATAAACGTATTAGTACTTGCTTATTTAGGCGATACAATTTATGAAAATTATGTAAGAAAATATTTGATTTCTAAAGGAATTGGAAATGTCAATGATTTACAAAAAGAGGCTATTAATTATGTAAGTGCAAAAAATCAGGCTGTTTTTCTTACTAAAATGATTGATGAAGAGTTTCTTAGTGAGGAAGAGATTATAATAGTTAAAAGAGCAAGAAATTATAAGACAACTTCTCATCCAAAAAATTGTGATATTGTCACTTATAAATATGCTACTGGTCTTGAGAGTTTGATTGGATATTTAGAGTTAGAAAATAAAAGAGAGAGAATAGATGAAATAATGAATTTTATTTTAGGAGAATAGAATATGTTAGTATATGGAAGAAATGTTGCGAAGGAAATTTTAAGAAAAAATAAAAAAGTAGAAAAAATAATTTTACAAGAAGGTTTTGATGATAAAGAAATAAATTCTTTAATTGAAAATGGTGATTTCAGGGTAGAAGTTAAGTCAAAACGTGATATTGACCGTTTGGCAGAGGGGGTTCATCAAGGTATAATACTTTTCATTCCGGATTACAAGTACAAAACGTTAAGTGAAGTACTTGAAACTGAACCTCAATTTATTGTTTTACTTGATCATTTAGAAGATCCACATAATTTGGGTGCTATTATTAGAACTTGTGAAGCGGCTGGAGTAGATGCTATTGTTATGCCAAAAGATAGACAGGTTATGATTAATTCGACAGTTATGAAAACTAGTGTTGGTACTCTTGATAATATGAATATTGTTGCGGTTACTAATCTTGTTCAAGCAATGGACGAATTAAAGAAAGCGGGATTTTGGATAGTTGGAACTGCTCTTGATGATAGTGTTGATTATCGTGAAGTTGATTATTCTGGCAAAATTGGTCTTGTTATTGGAAATGAAGGTAGTGGTATGTCTAGACTTGTTACTAAAGCATGTGACTTTATTGCTAAAATTCCAATGTATGGAACCACGAATAGTTTAAATGCATCTGTTGCTGCAGGTATAATGATTTATGAGGTTGTCCGAAATAGAAAGTAGGATTTAATGGACTATAAAGACGTAAATGACTATGAATTGATGTATCTAATTAAGGAAAATGATGAAGATGCAGTTAATCTTATGATTGGTAAATATGAACCGATTATCATTAATATAGCACGAAAATTTTATCCAAAAGTTAAGTTGTTTGGTGCCGAAATGGATGATTTAGTTCAAGAAGGAAGGATTGCTGTAATTAAGGCAATTAATTCATATAATCAAAATAGCGTTTCAATTTTTTATACTTATGTGTGTATATGTATTGAAAGACGGATGATAACTTATTTGAGAAATTTATCTACTAGTAAACAAAGCCCTCTTAATTATAGTATAGGGGAAGATCGAGTTTTTAGTATTGCAGATATGTCGTTAGAACCAGTTAATTATTTAACTCAAATGTATGTCGAAGAAAGCATAGTAAATAGTAAGTATTTATTTGATTTTTTAGATAGTAATATTTTTGAACTTCGATATAATGGTTTTTCATATCGGGAAATAAGTGAACTCTTAGATATTCCAATTAGAATGGTTGATAGTCGTTTAAGTAAAATGAGGAAAACTTTACAAAGAAAAGGAAACAAATTTTGAATTAAGTTTGTTTTTTTGTTTTTTTTGGTATAAAATGAAAATAGGGAGAATATGTCTATGGAAAGAAATAGTTCTGATCGAAGAAATTATGATGGAAATATTTATGAATCAATTTCTTTAAGTGCGTATATTGATTCTTTTCGTGATGAGGAAGAGATGCGAGAAATATTTCTTAATATGGATAGAGCGATGAAGTATATTCATGATCGGGGTTATTGTGTTAAATCATTTAATCCTAGAAATATTGAAATATTAAATAATTCCGTTAATCAAATTAGATTTGTTGAATTACTTCCTTTGCCAGAGGATGTTTCTGAACGGAAACAATATATTAAACAAGATATATATAATTCATCATTTATTCAAATATGTTTGTATTCTAAATGTTTTCCTTATTTACAAAGAGATTTTTTAAAAGCAAACTTTGATAGTTTTTCACAATTTTTGCCTGAGGGAGATGTTCCGTATTACCGGGGAGTTGTTGAAAGAGGGGCTTCTGTTTATTTTTGTGAATATGCGATGGAAAAAGCAAATCGTGATTTTATGGCCTTAGAAAAGGAATTATCTGGTGATAGTTCTAAAGTTGTTGCTTTAGGAAATAAGGGCAAGTTTGATGATACGGGTATTAATGATTATATAAATGATAAGATATATAAACAGATTAGTGGAAAAAGGGAAGCGGCTTTTGTTAGTTTCTTATTGTTCCCTACGATTATGTTTGTGTTGGGAATTTTATTTGCTCTTGTTATGTTATTGGTGAATTTGAATTAATTAGGTTAGTTATTGACATTTCTAAGTGTTTGTGTTATTTTATTGGTGAGCACGAGGAAGTGTTTTTATTTTGAAAAAAAATAGGGAATGGTGAAAATATGGCTGAAGTAAGAAAAAAAGAAAAAAACGAAAAGTATAATATTGACGAATTAGCTGTAAAAAAGAATAAAAAAGAAGAACCTAAAAAAGTAGATAAGAAGAAGAGTAAAAAGAATACTAAGAAAAAAGTAAAAGAGGAAAAGAAAAGTTTGTGGGTTAGATTCCGTATTTTCTGTCATGGTGTAAAAAGTGAATTCTCAAAAATTCATTGGCCAAGTAAGAAAGATATGGTTCGTTATTCAATTGCATCAATATTCTTTATAATCTTTTGTGCATTATTCTTTTATTTGATCAACGTTATTTTTGCATTAATTCAAACATTATTTTAAGAAGGAGTATATTTATGGAAAAACAATGGTATGTAGTAAATACTTATTCTGGTCATGAGAATAAGGTTAAAGAAAAACTTGAGATGAGAGCAGAATCTATGGATATGCAAGACTATATTTATAGAGTTGTAATTCCAGAGGAGAAGGTTGTTGAAGTTAAAGATGGTGTATCTAAGGAAAAAGTTAAAAAGATGTTTCCTGGATATATTTTAGTTGAAATGGTTATGTCTGATGAGGCATGGTATGTTGTTCGTAATACTCCAGGAGTTACTGGATTCATTGGATCAAGTGGTAAGGGAGCAAAACCTACACCTTTACAACCATATGAAGTTGATAAAATTCTTGGTAATATGGGAATTAGTCGAATTGATGTTGATACTGAACTTACAGAGGGCGCAAAAGTTAAAATTGTTGATGGTCCATTCAATGGAATGTTCGGAAAAGTTGATTCAGTTGATTTACCAAATCAAAAAGTTATGCTTTTAGTTGATTTATTTGGTCAAGAGACTTCTGTAGAAGTTGAATTGAGTCAAATTGAAAAAGCGTAAGAAAATGCTTGCAAAAGAGTAAACTTTATGTTATTATTTTGGTGCTATATTTAAATTGATATAGATTTAGTGGGAAGCATGGTTTGCATTGAAAAGCGGTAATCAAGCTATTTGGACCACTCGCGAAAACTAAAAATTTATTAGGAGGTGTTTTTCGTGGCAAAGGAAGCAATTAAGAAAATTAAATTACAAATCCAAGCAGGAAAAGCTACACCAGCTCCACCAGTTGGAACTGTATTAGGACCTGCAGGTATTAATCTACAAGAGTTCTGTACTAGATATAATGATGCTACTAGAGATAAAATGGGAGATGTATTACCAGTTGAAATCTCAATCTATGATGATAGAAGTTTCGATTTCGTAATTAAGACTCCACCTACAGCATTCTTATTAAAGAAATATGCTAAAGTTCAAAAAGGTTCAACTAAAGGATCAAAAGAAACCGTTGCAACTATTTCAGATAGTCAATTAACTGAAATTGCTGAAACTAAGTTACAAGACTTAAATGCATATGATGTAGAGGCTGCTAAGAAAATCGTGGCTGGTACAGCAAAAAACATGGGAATTGCTGTTGAAGGACAAGAGTAATTCTTAAATAAGAGTAATTAATAATAGATTATTCACATATAGGTTTAACCTATGTGGAAGGAATTTAAATTAAAATCCGCTTAAACCACATAAGGAGGAAAAGAAAATGGGAAAAAGAAGTAAAAAATATACTGAAGCCGTTTCTAAAATTGAAAAAGGTAAAGTATATTCTAAAGAAGAGGCTGTTAAGTTAGTAAAAGAAACTTCTACATGTAAATTTGACGGTTCAGTTGAAGTTGCTATGAGATTAAATCTTGATACTAAAAAGGCTGACCAACAATTAAGAGGTGCTATCGTACTTCCAAAAGGAACAGGAAAAACTAAAAAAGTATTAGTAATTGCTAAAGGAGATAAAGCAAATCAAGCAAGAGAAGCAGGTGCTGACTATGTTGGTGATGTAGACATGCTTGAAAAAATTGAAAAAGAAAATTGGTTCGATTTTGATACAATGATTGCTACTCCAGATATGATGCCATTACTTGGTAAATTAGGAAAAGTATTAGGACCAAAAGGATTAATGCCTAACCCTAAGACTGGAACTGTTACAATGGATGTTGCAAAAGCGGTTGAAGAAGTAAAAGCTGGTCGTGTTGAATACAGAACAGATAGTTTTGGAAATATCCATGGTGTTATTGGTAAGGTTTCTTTCTCAGAAGAAGACTTACTTGCTAACTTAGATGCATTTGTTGCACAAATTCTTAGAATTAAACCTGCAACAGTAAAAGGTGAATATGTTAAGAACATTTCATTAACTTCTACTATGGGTCCTGGAATTAAAGTTGAAAATAACTTTGACAAATAG
>CAYXZZ010000013.1:0-29459 GCA_964470055.1 uncultured Mycoplasma sp. | reverse complement strand
GTGGCTTAGGGAATATGATATTATCTATTTCGTAAGCCGTTTTTATTTTCTCTAATGGTGAATAACCTCTAGTTCTTATTTTTGTATTTATATAATTAGTTATATATTCAGTTGTGTATTTGATTAATGATTTATTATCTGTTATATCATCCCATGCAAGGCAATCTTTTTCGATAGACCAATTAAATGATTCAACGTCACTATCATATGTTGGACAACCAGGCGGGTTTAATTTATGTTATCAATTTACAATACACATATAAGGTAAAATTACTTTCCTTATGACTTTACCATGAGTTTTCCTATATTTATTGGTAAATTCAGAACCATTATCTGTTTGAACTGTAATAGATTTTAAATCTAAACCATCAAATTGTTTTAAGAACTCATAGAGTATTTTTCTAAGAACATTTTGGTATAGGTTGATGCCTTTTCATTACAATAAGCAACGATAGAAAAACCAGTAGCAACAGCTCTAGCAGTTATTTGATATTTAGCTAATCCTCGATCATTGTTTTTATTAAAGTATGGTTTTAGATTATCAATGTCAGTTAAATGTTTAATATCAATTTGCCGTAGTTGAAATGGTCTTAATTTTGGTTTCCAAGAAACATCTCCGCCTTTAGGTTGTGTATGCTTTAGATTTTTTCTTTTACCGCAAGACTTATTAATGTATCTATTCATAGTTACATTAGAATAACTTTTGATTTTAGTTCTTTTTCTAGTATTCTTAACGGTGAAATGTTTTTTTCTTTCTTTAGCATAATCGTAAGTTTCTTTAATTTTAATGATGTCTTCATCTTTAATTCTTTTGGGCAAATGATGAGGTCTACGAGATTTATTTTTTAATCCAGCAATGCCATAAACTGCATATTTGTGACACTATTTCTTGATTGTATTCTTACTACAAGAATAAAATCTTGCGGCAACTTTAATACCGTTATCGTTGGCAAATCTAACCATATCTAATCTTTTGTCAACAAGGTTTATTTCGTCATCGATAGAATCATACATATCTTTATAAGTAGTCAACATAGTTTCACTTCCTTTATGAGTGAATATTTTAACATATTTATTAAATATGTCTAATATAGGGGTCACGATGTATTGTAATTTAAGAATTTTTAATAATAGGATTATAGATTTTTCATTAGAAACTTGGTACAATATTTCTAGAATATTGGAGGTCTTTATGGAAAAGATTTATAACAAATTAGTTCGTGATAATATTCCGGAAATTATAGTTTCAAATGGTGGAACTCCTTTTACTAAAATATTAGATGATAGTGAATATAAGATTGAGTTAGAGAAAAAATTAAACGAAGAATATATGGAAGTACTAGGTACTACTACAAGTGATGAAAGAATTGAAGAACTTGCAGATATGCTGGAATTAATTGATGCTTTAGCAGCACTTGAAGGAAGAAATCTTGATGATGTAATAGAAGTTAAAAAGCAGAAGAGATTAAAACGGGGAGGATTTACAAAGAAAATATTCTTAGAAAAAGTAAAGGAATAATTAAACTAAAAAGAACATATAGACTTGTATATGTTCTTTATTTTGTTAAAGTAATTGAAGTTACTCCGGCTGATATTTTAAACTTTGCTCCTTTACCTAGAGAATATTTACTACCTTCATCATTGAAAGGAGATTTTTTATTTATTGTGATTATATCGGGCATACCAGTTGATGGGTAATGATATAGATAGTAGACTTGTTGAGTATTAAGAACATTTGCATATACTTTATATGTTCCTGTACAGAAATCTACTCCTGGAGTTAAAATTTCTTCTTTTGAACCATCAAACGTAAAAGTATAACTGTCTTTACAAATTGGTGTTATATCAATTGTTTTACAGACTTTTGTATTTGAATCATATTTAGATGTGATACATAACTCTGAGTCACCAATTTTTACTGGTGTAAGGACATTGTCTTTTATAGTAAAGAAATCTTTATTATAAGTAATTTCTACGTCTTTATTAGAAACATCTGGTGTAATAGTGTATGAAAGTGTAGCAGTTTCATTAATTTGAATGCTTGTTTTTGAAAGGTTAACATCTAATGTGATTGGGGTAGGGATAATTTTTACTGGAACTTTTTTAGTTTCTTTGTTGTTATCCTTATCAGTTGCGGATACAGTAATTTCATAGGTTCCTTGTTTACTAAAATCACTTTTATTTTTATTAATTGTGGCTTTAGAGGAAGCAATTACTCCATTAGTATAATCTGTTAAAGTAAAACATTTAGTTAAATCAATTTGATCAGTATCAGTAAATTCACAGTTAGTTGTTTCAATGTATGGTCCGCTATTATCAACTATTTTAAATGTATACTCGTTTGTTTCATTTTTAATATTACTTTTTAAATGTGTAGTTACTTTTAAGGTGTGTTTTGCTTTATCAAATTCAGCACTAGTAATCGTTAAATCAGCAATAGTTGGATAAAAGAACTTTTTTATAAAATCTTTATTTTCACAATCAAAGTTTGGACCGCAGTATTTATAAATAGTAGAGGTTTTCAATTCTTTAGATTTTATGATTGGTTTTTCTTTATATTTATAAACTGTAGTAGCAAGGATAATAAGAATGATAAAAATTATAGCAATTATACTTAAAAGTTTAAGGTTTTTCTTTTTCTTTACTTGATATGTTTTTAGGTTGTTTAGATAATCTTTGTATTTTTTTTCTAATTTTTTATGTTCTGTTTCTTCACTGAATAGGACATATTTGTTCCAGGCATTTTCTGTTTCTTGGATATTAACACTTAATTTTAAGAGAGTTAAATTTTTAGTTTCGGTATTTAACTTGTTTAACCAGAATTTTCTATTTAAGTCATTAATACTTGGGGAGTATTTGACAATATTTGTTTTTGAAGTTAGGGATGTATATTTTTGCCAGTAATCATTTATTTCATTTAGTGTGTATAAAGCAGTTATTTCTCTTTTGAAATCATGAGTTATACTTCTAATTAATCCAATATAAATCTCTTCTTTATGGGCATATTTATACAAAAGGGAACGATATATTCCTTCTGCTTTATAGTAGTCTTTAAATTTATTAAGAGTTGTTTCAGCAACATCTAAGGAAGTATTGTCGATTATTTCATGTTTTACTCTAATTACTTCATCATCAAGAATAAATTCTGAATCACAATAAGGGCATGTACCGGTTGTTTCTCCTGGTTTTATTTCTAATTTAGCATTACAGTTAGGACATTTTAATGCTTTTAATTTCATATTCTCACCTCTAGTATGATTATAGCATACATTTAAGCATTATAAAAAAATATAATGAAGGTTTGAAGATAAAAATGATAGAATATTGATTTTTCTTTAGGTTGCGATTTTATTTTTATATATGATATAATAAGCAACACAAGGAGATATGATGAAAATGAGTACTTTATATGAAAAATCAGAGAGTTGTTTAATTTCGGAACTTAAAACTTTGACTTTAAAATTTCAGAATGATTTAATACACTTTTCATTAGAGTATGATGAATTAGTCTATTATTTCCACGAATATATGAGACAATTAGTTAACTATAGTCCACTGAATTTGTATGATAATCCATTGTCAAAGTTTGTGAAAAGACATTTGGGTGGAGAAATACCGGGATGTTTTTTAGAAGAATTTCAGTATTATGAGGAAGATTGTGATTTTAAAAATGAACTTGGTAATTTAACTAAATATTATATGGATATTATTAGTGAAGGGTATGGAATTTCTGATAGTGAGTTTCTAGAACTTTACAAATTGTCTTTAGTGGAACAAGAACATAGTGACATGTTTGTTAGATATTTGCTTAGTCAATTAGTGGAAGCAAATAATATTACTAGTGATACTGTGTATAGAGATTTAATAAATAGATTTGTATGTGGATTTATAAAAGATAATGATTTAGAAATTGACTTTAAAATTGGTAAGTTAGATAAACAGGATGATGATATTTATGCTGATTCTATTTGTGAGAATGGAAGAAGATTAATAACTTTTGATAAGGATCATTTAAGAGTTAAAGATATTATGTTTAATTTGGAAGATATATTCCATGAAATATGGCATACCTTACAAGATAGTTATGAATATAATGATGTTGGTACTATTGAATTAATTAAGATGGATGATTATATTAGAAGAATATTTGGAGATAGTTACTATGATGAAAACTATGATTTGATAAGTTATGAAGTTGATGCGAATTTACATGCAGTGTTACTTCTTGGAAGTTATTTAAAAGAGGTTAGTCCAGTAATGTATGAATTAAATAGAGAAAAACTGGAAAACAAGGTTCAGAGTTACAGTGATTTACTTTATAGTAGAAAAAGAGTATATGCTGGTTGTGATTACGATATTGATACGTTGTTTGAAATAGCACTTATCGAGGGTGGAAAAAAGAAAGAAGATATTTTGGGACATGAAAGTGAAGAAAAAACTTATTTAAAAGAAGTAACTTTTAGTAAGAGTGTATTTGTACAGTAAACGATGTTAGAAAAGGATAAAATAAATTCTAGTATTGCATACTAGTTTTTTTCTTATTATAATTTAGTTAGGAGGGTTTGTATGATTAGTACAAGTTGTTATAAAAATTGTGAATCAGATAAGTATAGGCTGGTTTCTATTTCTGGAGATAGAGGAGTAGGTGCTGGTTTTAATGGAAGATGTTATCCTGCGCTAGCGCCTAAAAAAGATTTTTGGCAAAAGTGGCATGATAATATTGGAGTTATTCCAGATGAAGAGAATAATAGATATTATGTTGAAGAGTACTATAAACAAGTTTTATCTAAATTAGATCCAGAGCAAGTATATAGAGAGTTAGATTATTCAATATTAGTTTGTTATGAAGGAGAAGAAGAATTTTGTCATAGACATATTGTTGCGGCGTGGTTTAGTTTGTTACTGGGGGATACAATTCAACCGGTTAGTGAGATTGCGATTAAGGGGTATCAGGTGACGAAGTTGAGTGATTCTAGTGCTAGTGTGAGAGATATGCTAGAAGATGTTATTAGATTTAATGAGAGAATGTGTGGTTTTACTTCGGTTAGAGCAAGATATTTATTTGATAAGGGTGAAAAGTTAGAAGCACTTGCAGATCAAAAAGAAATGGAAAATCCTGATAAATGTTATGACAGTTTTAGGCAAAGTGCTTGTTTTTATAGATGTGATGCTGATGAGGCAGAAGCAGAGTATAGAGCCAAACAATATATGAAAGCAAAAGGTGTAGAAAATAAATGATAAAAAATGTAAATGTAAATGAATTATTATTTTCAGATTTACTAGTAAAAGATTCTGTTGATGAGGTTAATGGAAAACTTACTACTGATACAACACAAAGAAAAGTTATTTTGGCTAGTGGTAGAGGTAGTGGAAAAAGTGTTATTCTAAGTAGAAGAGAGATTGATGGTTTAAATACTAAAGAACCGGCAATTTTAACTAGATTTGATGCCTCAGGAATATTTGGTAATAAAGAAAATAAGTATTTTACTAGAGAATGTATAGAGCATTACTATGAAGTAGTAATGGCAAAGAAGTTATTGAACTTTATTAAGGAGTATTATCCGGATTTATATTTAAGAAAATTTACTAGGATAAATGATGTAACTTCGGAAAGATTACTTGAAGTTGATAGATATATTAATGGAGCAGGTTATAGGGGAGTTAGTTTAAAACAAAAATTATTTAGTGGAGAGTCTGTCAGTGAAATTATGTCTCTTTTTAGACAAGGGACGGGTGCAGAATCTGTTACGTTAATGATTGATAGATTTGATTGGACTCATAATAGTGATTCAAGGGTTCAAAATATTTTAAAGAATTATTTTGAAATGTTTGAAAAAGTATTTATTACTAGTGATGATCCGACAATTATGGTTGATAAAAAATTAAATGCTTTACTTGATAAGGGTTATGAAGTAGTGGATTTTGGTTATTCATCTGATCCTAGCGTAGTGAGGAAGATTGTTGAAGCAAGATTTAGCTTGGATGAAGAAGATGAAGAAAGTAAATTTCCAGTAGAGATGATTAGTGATGAGGATTATCAAAAGTTAGTAGAAAGATGTTGTGGAAACATTAGTACAATACTTGATACTGTTAGAGAAGCGGAGGTTTTGTATCAATGGTCTGGTGATGATTTTGATATGTCTAGTACCTTGGACAGTGCTTGTACAGATAAATTAAATGGAGTAAAGAGTCTTAGAAAGATTAGTAAGCCTCCAAAGTTACATTTGTAAAATAATTTTATGATATCATTTTGTAGGGATGAGTGTATGGATATAGTAAGTATTTGTCAAGTATTAGAAGAAGGTGGGTTGGTTATTAGTTCCACTGATACTGTATATGGGATTATGGGGGATGCTTTAAATGATGAAGTCATAAAAAGAGTATTTGAAGTAAAGAAAAGACCTTATAGTAAGCCGCTTATTTTACTTATGAGTAGTATTGAAATGGTTGAAGAATATGTTTCTAAAATCAGTAAGTATGAGAAAATGCTGATGAGAAAATTTTGGCCAGGACTTGTGACAATCATTTTAAAGAAAAATGAAAAAATTAGTGGATTGATTACTAATAATGAGGACTATGTTGGAATAAGAGTTCCTAATAATGATGATTTATTAAAAATAATAGAAAAATTAGGAAGACCAGTAATTTCTACTAGTGCAAATATTACAGGGACAGAAGTCATTACTGATATTAGTATGCTTGAAGAGAATTTGATTGAGAAGATTGACTATATTGAAGATGGTGGAGAGATAAAAAGTGTTTCTTCAACAATTGTGAAGATAGATGGAGATAAATTAAATATTTTACGAGATGGTAAAATGTCAAATGAAATCAGAAATTACTTTGAGGAGATTTTATGAAAGATAATTCTCTTCTTTTTTTGGATGTTTAAGTTATAATCATTATAGTAAAGGAGAATGTTTATGAAGAAATTTTTGGGTGTTGCGATTGGTTTTATTTTGATATTAATGTTGACTGGATGTGGAAATGCTGATGGGAGAAGAACTATTTCTTGTGTAAGTGAGGCTATTGGAGAAAATCCGAGTACGGTTTATCATGAAAGATATGTGGTGGAAGATAATAAAGTTACTGAATTTGAAAAATATAGTGTTATAAGTTATAGTGATGAGTATTTGAAGAAAATATCTCTTGATGATGTGTTGGAAATATATTCAAAGGATGCATCTTATGATGTCTCTAAGTTGAGTGATAATGAATTGAAAGTAATATATAAAGAATCAGTTAATGTTTTTGAAAATTCACAGTCTGATAATTTAGTGGAATTGATTCTTTCAACGATGGAAGAAAATGATTTTGCTTTATATCCATATACTTGTGAAGTTGAGTAGTTAAAAAATTAAATTTGTGCTTGCATTTTTTTCATTATTTTTGGTACAATGAAACGAGTCGACCAGCGTTACGCGTGTAATAACTGACTTATTACACGTGTATTTTTTTGCCTTAAAAATGGTTGATGATAAAATAAAAGAGGAGTGAAGTGTATGAAAAATGAGGAAAATAAATATTTAGGAACTGAAAAAATATCAAAAATATTGCTTAAGTTTTCTATTCCATGTATTTTGTCATTACTTATTAGTTCTTTATATAATATAGTTGATCAAATATTCATTGGTAATAGTGAACTTGGTTACTTAGGTAATGCGGCAACGTCAATTGTATTTCCTATTACAGTGGTTGCGATGGCATTTGCTTGGTGTTTTGGTGATGGAGCAGCGGCTTTTTTATCTTTATGTCAAGGTAGAGGTGATACTGAGAACGCTGATCAAGCAATTGGTAATAGTTTACTAATCAATTTTATTGTTAGTATTATATTTGTAATATTGGGATTTGTCTTTATGGATAAGTTGCTTTATATGTTTGGTGCTAGTGCGGCAACAATCGGGTATGCAAGAGATTATTTTAAGATAATTTTGGCGTTTATACCTGTTTATATGATGGGTAATGTGATGAATCCAATCATTAGAGCAGACGGCTCACCTATGGCTTCTATGATGTGTACTTTAGTAGGTGCAGTGATTAATGTTATTTTAGATCCAATTTTTATTTTTAAGTGTGGATTTGGAATTGAAGGAGCGGCTTGGGCTACTATTATTGGACAGGTTGTATCTTTAATTATTTCAATTATTTATTATTTTCATAGTAAGACCTTTAAACTTTCAAAGAATAGTTTTAAGATTAATTTGAAGTTATTTAGTAATGTGGTAAAACTTGGTGTTTCAACATTTATTACGCAAATGTCAATTGTAGTTATTTCATTGGTAAGTAATATTATGTTAGCAAAATATGGAGCAATTTCAAAATATGGAAGTGATATTCCGATTGCGGTAATTGGTATTTGTATGAAAGTATTTACAATTATTATTAATGTAGTAGTTGGAGTTATTTTAGGGGCACAGCCAATCTTAGGATATAATTTTGGTGCTAAGAAATATGAGCGGGTTAAAGAGACATATAAAATAGTTTTAGTAGTTACTGTTATAGTTGGAATTATTGGAACTTTGGTACTTCAATTATGTCCAGAATTAGTAATAGGTTTATTTGGCAGTGAATCTAAACTTTATATGGAATTTGCAGTTTTAACATTTAAAATTTTCTTATTATTTGTTTTATTTACTTGTGTAATTAAAATGAGTTCAATTTTCTTTCAGGCTGTAGGTGAACCATTTAAAGCAGCGATTGTGTCTTTAGTTAGAGATATTATTTGTTTTGTACCATTAGTAATTATTTTGCCATATTTTTATGGAGTAAAAGGTGTTCTTTGGGCAGCACCAATAGCGGATGTTATTGGGGTTATTATTTCAACTATATTAGTTATTTTATTCTTTAAGAATCTTGGTAAGGATAAGGCGTTAGAAAAATCTGTTGCGGTTATTGAAGACTCAAAAGAAGGAGTTATTATTACTATTTCTAGGGAGCATGGTAGCCAGGGAAAGTATATTGGAGAGTTAGTTTCTAAGAAATTAGGAATTCCATACTATTACAAGGAGATGACTGCTTTAGCAGCAAAAGAGAGTGGTCTTGATAAAGAGTTTATTTCAAATATTAATAAAAGTGGAAATGCTTTGCATGATTTATATTTAACTACAGAACCTGTAAAACAAGCAATTTTGGCTCAGGAAAAGGTAATTAAAATGATTGCGGAAAAAGGTTCTTGTGTACTTGTAGGAAGAGCGGCTGATTATGTCTTAAGAGAAAATAAAAGCCTAGTAAGAATATTTATTTATGCACCAGAAGAGTATCGAGTTGCAAGAGTTATGGAAATGTATGGCGATAGTAAAAGTGAGGCGAAAAAGAATATTAAAAAATCTGATAAAAATAGGGCGGCTTACTACAAGATAATTTCAGGACAGACTTTTGGTAAAGCAGAAAATTATGATTTATGTATTGATTCTTCGATTGGTTCTTTAAAGACTGCTGAGATAATAGTTGATTATGTTTTAAAATTGAAGGATTAGATAAAGGCGTTTTAAGACGTCTTTTTTCATATATTTTTTTTAAAGTTCATAGTATTCAACAAAGGAGAATACTAGATGAATTTATTAATTAAATATTTTTGGGTATTTACAATTGGTTGTTTTTTAGGATCGATATTTGAGACTGTTTGGTGTTTTATAATGAGTCGAAAATTTCAGAAAAGAAAAGATTTAATTTATGGTTACTTTACTTCAATGTATGGGATTGCGGGAATGGTTATTGCGATGTTGGTGGAATTGTTTGAATTTAAAAATGTGGGAGTTATTTTTTTAGTATCTGTTGTAGTGAGTGGAATAGTTGAATATGGAACTAGTTATATTCAAGAAAAAAGTATGGGAGTTTTATTTTGGGATTATTCGCAGAAGCGGCTTAATTTACACGGAAGGGTTAATTTGACTTATTTATTAGGTTTTGGATTAGTAGGTGTTGTGTGGAGTAAGGGGTATCCAGTAATTTTAGGTTTATTAGAGACTATAATTTCTAGTCAACATTTACTAGCGTTTTTAGCAATCCTATTATTTTTGTTTATGATATTTAATTTTTTAGTATCTTATGTAGTGGGAATAAGACAGAAAAATAGAAGAAAGGGAATCAGTGCTCAAAACAGGTTAGAAATTTGGATAGATGATAAATATACTGATGAGTATATAGCAAAAGTTTTTCCTAATTTGATATTTGTTGATGAAAAACAAAGTTAATTTATAATAAAAAAAACAGGTTATCCTGTTTTAATTTGAGAAAAATGAGTTGAATGTTTCTTTCATATAGGCACAAATTTCATCGGATTTTTCGGTTAATTGTCCATTAAAATATTTAATAATTAAAAGAATACAACCATCGGTAAAAAAGGTTACTTTTAAGTGAAGATGGTCGATATTCTTGTTTTGAAAATAATCATAAAGTGTTTGTTCAGTTTGTTTTCTTAGACGTTCTAGGAGAGTAATGGCAAAGTCGCCTTGAAGGAGAGTTTTATATGTTTCTTGGTCTTTTTTAAATAATTCGAATATTTCATCAAAGTAATGATTTACTTCTTTGATGGTTTTTAATTCTTTATGTTTTTCTGCAAATGTTTCTAGAGTTTCATCTTGAATTTCTTTGGCTACGTCATAGATATTATCATAATGGGTATAAAAGGATGAACGGGCAATTTTTGCGCGAGAGACTAGTTCTGTTACGGTTATATCTTTAATATTTGGTTTTTCTGTTATAAGGGTAGAAAATGTTTGTTTGATTAGTTCTTTTGTTTTAATTGAGGAAGAATATTTATTTTGAACTTTCATATAATCACCTAAAAAAAGTATATGATATTTTTTGGACAATGTCAAAATTTGGACAATTGATTGGGAAGTGTGCTTTACTTTTGGGATTAATTTACTATAATTTTCATTGTATTACTTATTTGGGAGGATGTTATATTGGAAGATTTTATGAGATTCTTTTGGATATTTATGTTAGGCGGGTTCTTTGGATTTTTACTTGAAACTATTTGGTGTATGATTAGATGGAAGAAGTTTGAAAGTAGAAAAGGATTAATCTATGGTCATTTTATTCCGATTTATGGATTTGCGACGTTGTTTATAGCGGCGGTTGTGGAGGTTTTTCATATTCATAAGTGGTATACAATTTTTTTAGTAACTTTTTTAATAAGTGGCGTAGTTGAGTATGTATCTAGTATATTTCAAGAAAAGTTGATGGGAACTTCTGCTTGGGATTATTCAAAGATGAAGTTTAATTTACATGGTCGAATTAATTTAGTGTATTTATTAGGATTTAGTTTCTTTGGAGTTTTGTGGTGCAAAGGATATCCTGTTATATTGGAAATGATGAATAGGATTATTCATAGTGAGCATTTTGATATTTTAGTAACGATGATGGTATTTGGTTTTATGATTTATAATACAATTATTTCATGTCTTGCAGGGTGTAGAAGAAAACAAAGACGAAATGGTGTTGTAGCGAGAAATAAAGTAGAACTTTGGATTGATAATAAATATACAGAAGAATTTATGAGAAAGATTTATCCTAATTCAGAATTTATAGATGATAAGCAGAGTTAATTCTTTGCTTTTTTGATGCGTTTGACGAGAGGTGAATTCTTCTTTATAATATTAAACTAAGAATTAAGGAGTTTAATTATTTTTAATAAAAAATTTATTATTTATAGTTTATTATAAGTAGTAAGTGAGGTGGAGAAGATGGCAAAGGTATTGATTGTTGATGATGATAAGGATATTTCTGAGTTAATTTCTTTGGTACTAAAAAAAGAAAGAATTGAGTCTAATATTATTAATAATTCAGTTGAGGCACTTGAGGTAATTAGTAGAGCAGACTTTGATTATGATTTAATATTACTTGATATTATGATGCCAGAACTTAGTGGAACGGAACTTTGTTCTAAAATAAGAGATAAAGTTAAGATACCAATTGTTTTTGTATCGGCTAAAAGTGAAATGGTTGATAAGATTGTTGGATATGAAATAGGTGGAGATGATTATATTACGAAACCATTTGATAATACAGAGTTGTTATTGAAGGTTAAGTCACATTTAAGAATGAATAAGAGAAATAATACGATAGTTAAAGGTAATATTATTAAAATTGGAGATATTTCTTTAAACACAGAAAGTTTTGAAGTTAAGAGAAATGATAAAAGAATTGATTTATCGACTAGAGAATTTGAATTACTTAGATATTTGATGGAGAATGCTGGAATTGCTCTTTCTAAAGAACAGATATTTGAATCTGTTTGGGGCAGTGAATATGGAGATATTGGAACTGTTGCGGTTAATATTAAGAGTATTAGGGACAAACTAAAAGATAATGATAAATATATTTTAACTATATGGGGTTATGGTTATAAATTTGTTAGGGTAGTTGAAGATGAATAAATTATTTAAAGATAGTGTTTTAAGAAGAAATATTTTCATTATTGTGAGTATTATTGTTTTAATAAATGCTATTTCTTTGGTATTTTGGTATAACTTTAAAATCAAGCCGGCATTTATTTATAATAATGAAGTAAGAAAGATAATTGAAGTTGAAGAGTTGAATAAAGAATATGAAACTTTTGAAGATTTTGAGAATGAACTGATGCGCATTTCGAAAAAGTATAATGCTAAATTTCGAGTAGTTGATGAAGAAAAGCAAGAAATTATAACGATTGAAGTGAAGGATGCTGACTTTTTCTTATTTAGTGATGTTATTGATATTGATGGGAAAATGTATATTCTAAATGCTTATTTACATAGAAATTTTAGTGTAACAAGTATGGCAATTAGTTTGATTGCTTTTCAAATATTTGTGATATTTGTCTTGATGATGTCGACATTTTTTGCGACTGGTAAGACAATTATTAATCCAATTCAAAGAATTGTTAATGATATTAGAGCATATAAATTTGGAAAGAAGCCTTCTAGAAATGAAATTAATACAGAATTAGATATTATTCAGAATGAGTTTGTGAATTTAGTTAATTCGTTGGAAGAAGAAAAGAAAGAACAGAATAGAATTATTGCGTCTATTTCTCATGATATAAAAACACCACTTACTTCAATAATTGGTTATTCAGATTTAATGAATGATGAAAATTTAAGCGTTGAATATGCCAGAAAATATAGTGTTAAAATAAATGAAAAGGCAATGCATATTAAGAATATTTTAGGTACTTTTGATGATTATTTAACGAATTATGATAATAAAAAATTAAAGTTAGATAATGTTATGGTTAAGGATATTGTTAAAGACTTAAATGCTGATTATAAAATAGAACTTGAAAGTAAAAATATTGAGTTTAATATAGTTAGTAAATGTGGTAATGAAGTTGTTAATGTTGATGTTTTGAAATTAAAAAGAATATTTTCTAATATAATTTCTAATAGTTTAAGGTTTGTTCAGGAAAATGGAATAATTAATGTAGAAATTACTAGTGATGGAAAAGAGGTATTATTTAGTATTAGGGATAATGGTCCGGGAGTGGATGATGTTCTTCTTGAGAAGATATTTGATCCGTTTTTTACAACTGATGAATCAAGGAAGATATCAGGACTTGGACTTTCTATTTGTAAAGAGTTTGTTGAGATGCAAAATGGAAAGATATGGGCAAGAAATGATAATGGTTTAGTAATAGAATTTACAATTCCGATAGTTCTGCCTAAGAAAAATAAAAAGAAGATTTAATAAATTTTAATAAAATAAATATTGTTTGATAATAATTTATTAGTAGAATGGTTATTGTCTGATAAAAATATTAGAAAGAGGGATGTTATGGATTATTATTTTATATCATATGGACTTACTTTTATTGCCTTAGTAATTACTTTAGGGGCACAGGCGTTTGTGAGTGGTTCGTATGCTAAGTACAAAAAAATTAGAAATGAAAGAGGGATTACTGGTAAGGAAGCAGCAAGATATTTACTTGATAAACACGGACTTAATGATGTTAAGGTTGAAGAAACTAGTGGTTATTTGAGTGATCATTATGATCCAAGAAGTAAAGTAGTAAGTCTTTCTAGCGAAAATTATCACGGAAATTCAATTTCAGCAGTTAGTGTTGCTTGTCATGAATGTGGTCATGCAATGCAGGATAAAGATGGGTATATTTTTATGAGAATTAGGGCAAGTTTAGTCCCAATTACTAATTTTGCTTCTAAAGCAGGATATTTTGCGATTGTATTAGGTTGCCTTTTTGGAGCATTTAATTTAATTTGGTTAGGTATTTTGGCGGAAGTTGTCATTTTACTTTTCCAATTAATTACATTGCCAGTTGAAATAAATGCTAGCAGTAGGGCTTTAAAAGAATTAGATTATGCACACTTTTTTAATAGTAAAGAACTTAAACAAGGTAAGGTTATGTTAGGTGCTGCTGCTTGTACTTATGTTGCGAGTGTTGCTTCATCCGTAATTGAAATACTTCGACTTGTTTTACTATTCGGAAGAAGAGATGATTAATGTATAAAAGTGTTTTTAATGGTTTATATAAAAAATTAACAGAAGGAAGAAATGGATTAGATGATTTAGGAAAATTTCAATTTTATTTTCTAGTTATTTTAGTTATTTTGGATCTTTTTGTTAATAGTTATATTGTTGGACTGTTGCAGTTAGTGACAATGATTACGATGGTTTATAGATTTTTATCAAAAAATATTTATAAAAGGGTTAAAGAAAATCAAATTTTTAAGGACATAAAATATAGTTTGTTTAAGCCATTTAAGAATATTAAAAGAAGAATTAAGGATCGAGAACATTTATATAAGAAATGTAGGTGTGGGACAATTATTAAAGTTAAGTTACCTAAAAAAAGAGGAATTAAACATGCGAAGTGTCCAAGTTGTGGAAAAAGAAATAGGATATTTGCGTTAAGAAAGAGAAAATAATTGGATTAAAAGGCTAAAAGTTAGTCTTTTTCTTTTTTATAAAATGTTCATAGTTTAAGTAGTTGGGTGATTTTTTAATATAGAATCAATTTATGCTTTTTTGTGGTTATATTTTGTACTTGATAAAATTTATAAATATGATATGATGAATTTAGGAGGAAAATATGAAGGTATTTAAGAAAGTTAGCTTATTAATAATTATGTTAGTAGCAGCAGTATTTGTTACTGGATGTGGAAATGTTGAGGGCTCATTAGAGGATATAATGGCAAAGGTATATGAAAATGTTTCAGAGGAAGAAAGACCAATGATGCTTACAAATACTGAGGTAAATGATGAAAATATTGAGTATTTTTTAGGTACTAAAGATATTGAGTATGAAGAGGCTTTAGCCAGTGAGTCAGGAATCGGTTCAATTGCGCATTCAGTAGTTTTAGTAAGAGTAAAAGAAAATGCCGATGTTAAAAAGATAAAAGAAGCAATAGCAGATAATGTTGATCCAAGAAAATGGGTTTGTGTTGGAGTTGAAGAAGACGATGTTATTGTTGAAAGTAAAGGCAATTTAATTATCTTAATTATGGTTGAAGATGAGACTAGTCGAGAAAAGATAGAAGACAGTTTTGAAAACTTAAAATAATTATATAGAGGTCTTAGGACCTTTTTTTTAGTAGAGGTGGGAAAATGTTATTTTCTAGTATTACATTTATTTATTATTTTTTACCGGTACTTTTATTAGTTTATTTTTTAGTGCCGAAGAGGTATAAGAATTTAGTGTTACTAGTATTTAGTTTAATTTTTTATTTTTTGGGAGAGCCTAAATATATAGTGGTACTTATTTTATCTTGTTTACTTAATTATTTTTTTGGAAAAATGGTTAGTAAAGATAAGAATAGAAAGTTATGGTTAATAATTGCGATTAGTTATAATGTTTTACAGTTACTGGTATTTAAATATACAGATTTTTTTATAGAGAATGTTAATGGTATTTTTAAAAGTAATATTAGTTATTTGTATATTGTGATGCCGATTGGAATTAGTTTTTTTACTTTTCAAGCACTTGGATATGTTATTGATGTATATAGAAAAAAACATGAACCGGCTGAGAGACTACTTGATTTTATGACATATATTTCTTTATTTCCACAGTTAGTAGCAGGACCAATTGTAAGATATGGTGATGTTAGGGAACAATTGGTTAAAAGAAGTTGTGACTTTGATAAATTTGGGGAAGGTATAAAAAGATTTATAATTGGTCTTTCAAAGAAGGTATTGCTGGCTAATGTATTAGGTGAAGTTATAAGTAGTTTAGTTGAAGTTGATTTGCTTTCTAGTTGGTTAAAACCGGTACTTTTTACTTTACAAATTTATTTTGATTTTAGTGGATATAGTGATATGGCAATTGGACTTGGATTAATGTTTGGATTTAGGTTCTTAGAAAATTTTAATTATCCTTTAATTGCTTCTTCAGTAACTGATTTTTGGAGAAGATGGCATATATCTTTATCTAGTTGGTTTAGAGATTATGTTTATATTCCATTAGGTGGAAATAGAGCAGGTTTGATTAAGTGGATTAGAAATATTTTTATAGTTTGGTTTTTAACAGGTTTTTGGCATGGAGCGAGTTGGAACTTTATTATATGGGGGCTTTATTTTGGAGTAATACTAGTAATTGAAAAGTTGTTTTTAAAGAAATATTTGGATAAAACGAAGATATTTAAGTATATTTATACAGGATTAATTGTGGTAATAAGTTTTTTAATATTTGATAGTGATAGTGTAAGTAGTATTTTAGTTAGCCTTGGTAATATGTTTGGATTTAATAATATTTTAGTTAGTAGCATGTCAACTATTTATTATTTAAGAAGTAATTTATTATTAATAATTATTTCAATTATAGGTGCTACTCCTTTAATGAAGAAGATAGTTGAAAAATTAAGAGAAACTAAATTGAAAAGAGTAGTTGATGTGGGCGAAGTTATTTACTATATTGGACTGCTTACTCTTTCAACGGCCTTTTTGATTGATGAATCGTTTAATCCATTTCTTTATTTTAGATTTTAGGTGATATTTATGAAAAATAAGATATTAGTAATTATATTTATTGTTTATATAAGTTTCTTTTCTGTTTTAGGTATTATTGTTCCTGATAATCAAATCAGTAATACAGAAAGAAGAAAATTGAGTAGTTTTCCAGAATTTGAATTAGATGAAGAATGGATTAGTGATGTGGATAAGTATTTGCTTGATCAGTTTGTATTTAGGGATGAGTTTAGAAGTTTAAAGGCTCTTTATAATTACAATGTATTAGGAAAATTAGATAATAATGGAATTTATTTGAAAGATAACTATATATTTAAAAGTAATTATCCAACTAATTATGATTCGATTGATGGTTTTAAGAAAAAAATTAATAAATTAAGTGAATTGTTTAGTGGTGAAAACGATATTTATATGATGATTATTCCGGATAAAAATTATTATTTGGAAAGTGATGTTTTTTTAGATATTGATTATGAATATATTTATGATGAAATGAGTGATTTTAATTTTAAATATATTGATATTAGAGAAGAGATGGAGTTAGGTGATTATTACCAGACGGATACACATTGGAGACAAGAAAGACTTGATAAAGTGATAAAAAAAATGAGTGCTGTAATGGATTTTTCTTATGAGAAGATAGAGTATCAAGAGAAAAAATTTACAAGTTTTTGTGGTGTTTATTATGGAGAGGGTGCAGTTTGGAGAGAGCCTGAAGAGTTAATTTATTTGGATAGTGATAATTTTGATGATGTTACTGTTAAATATTTGGAAAATTCTCAATTAAGTAGTATTTATAATGAAGAGAAGTTAAAGGGACTAGATGCATATGATGTTTATTTAGATGGGGCAAGTTCTTATATTGAAATTATTAATAATAATGCAACTATGAATAGAGAATTAGTTATTTTTAGAGATTCGTTTGGTAGTAGTTTGAGTCCATTATTAGTTAATTATTATAGTAAGATTACACTTATTGATAATAGGTATATAAGTAGTGATAATTTTAAAGATATGATAGAGTTTGATAATCAAGATATTTTATTTATGTATAGTACTTTATTTATTAATGAAAGTGGTAGTTTAAAGGGGTAAGGAATTTGCCTCTTTTTCTAATTTTTTTCTTGTGATAAAATAAAGGTATTAAGAAGTCTTAACTTGTATATGATAGCGTGGAGGTGAGTAGTATGAAGTTAAGTAATATATTATGGGGAGTTGTGTTGACTTGTTTAGGAGTAATAATTGGACTTAATGTGTTGGAAGTTACGAATATTGATATATTTTTTAGTGGATGGTGGACTTTGTTTATAATTGTTCCTAGTTTTATTGATTTGTTTAAGGAAAAGGATAAAACAGGAAGTTTGATTGGTCTTTTGATTGGGATTAGTTTGTTATTGGCGTGCCAAGGAATAATAAGTTTTGGGATGATTTGGAAATTGGCTATACCTGTTTTGTTGGTTGTGATAGGGTTGTCGCTTATTTTTAAAGATGTGATTAATAGTAAAATAAAAAAGAAGGTTAAAGAACTTAATACTAATAATGGTTTAGTAGAATATCCAGCAATATTTGGAGGTCAAGATTTGAATTTTTCAGATGTTGATTTTGAAGGTTGTAATTTAACGGCTGTTTTCGGTGGAATTAAATGTGATTTAAAAGATGCCAAGATTAAGGAAGATGTTTTAATCAATGTGACTTCAGTGTTTGGGGGAATAGATATTATTGTCCCAGAAGATGTTGTGGTTAAAATTACGTCTTTTCCATTATTTGGTGGGGTAAGTGATAATAGAAAAGTTAAAAATATAAAGAGTTCAAAGAAAACAATTTATATTAATGCGACATGTATGTTTGGTGGTGCCGAGATAAAATGAGTGGATTACAAAAAGCAATAAAGTATTCGGCAATGGCATTTGCGGTGTTTTTAGCGGTAAATATTATTGGAAGTATTTTCTTTGGAATTGCGATGATTGGAAATATTTTTAATTTGTCAGCTACTAAAACTGATACGAGTAATTTGGAGGTTTTAGAATTAAATAAAGTAGTGTATGAACAATTAGATATTGAAATTGCTTCTTCTAGTATTGTGATTAAAGAAGGAAGTAATTTTAAAGTTGAAACTAATAATAAATATATTGAAATAAGAGAAGAAAATACAACTTTAGAGATTGAGGAGAAAGAGCATTTTTGGACTAACGATGACAGTACATTGATTATTTATGTTCCTTATGATTATAAATTTAAGAAAGTGTCTCTTGAGAGTGGAGCAGGTATAGTTAGTGTTACTAAATTGAATGTAGAGAGATTAGATTTGGATTTAGGTGCTGGAAAAGTAGAATTTGATGGGTTGGTTGTTACAGAAGAGGCTGATATTGAAGGTGGTGCTGGGGCATTAAATTTTAGTGATAGTGTTATTAACAATTTGGATTTAGATATGGGTGTTGGAAGGCTTGAAATGAATGCAAAACTTACTGGAAATAATAATATTCAGGCTGGAATTGGTGATGCGATAATTAACTTGGTTGGAAGTAAAAATGATTATATGATTAGAGTTAATAAAGGTATTGGAGATGCAATTATTGATGATGAAGTCGTTGATAATAATACTTATCGTGGAACAGGTTTAACTAATGTTTATATTGATGGTGGAATAGGAATGATTGTAGTAAAATATTCTGAATAGTGGTGTTAGTATGACTGAAGATGAGATTGAAAAGAAAAAAAAAGAGGCTTTAATTGACTATAACTTAGCAAGTAATGAAGTTAGGAAGAAAAGAGTAAAACGAATTAGAAATATTTTTTTGATATTGCTTGTTTTATTAGTAATTGCAATTTTAATAAGAGTGTTTCATGGAAGAGTATATTATTCTGTATCATTTTTAAATCTTAATAAGAGTATTGAGTATAATTTATATGTAAATGGGGAACAAGAATGTATATCTTTTGAAGATACGGAGGATAACCCGATTATTCCAGGTCTATTTTATTTTAGAAGATACAATGGTGGCATTTGGTATAACGAGAGTAAATTAGATGAAGATGTGATTTTTACTGGTGATGAAGTTAATTTAAAGATTGAAGCAAATGAATGTTATACACATACTGATAAAGTAAGAGTTAGTTGTGATTCGGCTAATTATAAGTTGGTTCGCAAAGAAGTAGAACCAAAATTCACAAGACTTTTTATTCGAAAAGATGGTAAGAATAGTCGAGTAATGTATGATGGAAAGTTTGTTACTGACATAAGTAAATACGTACAAGAAAAGGGTTATTATTACATTGAAATTTATGCAGAGTATGATGCTATTGATACAAGACTTTATATGTTTCCTAAGAAAACAGATGAAGTTTTAGAGTAGATATGAAAGGGTAATTTCAAATGTTTTTGGATTTGCTTTTGTTTTTTTGCTTGTGAATTATTAGTTGCGTAATATGAATTTTAACTTTTAGGTTTGTGAAAATTATGTGTATTTCCTTGCGATATATTGAAATTTATATAATAATAGTTATATAGCGTTTTTGGAGGTGGGGTTAAATGATACAGTTTATTTACTTATTTTGCACATCGTTTATAAGTTTATTTGTGTATATGAACTATTTTGAAAAAAATAAAGAAAAGAATTTTGTGCACTTAACAATTTATTATTTTATATGCGTACTTGTTAATTTTGCTGTGATGAGTGGGTTACTATATTTGGGAACTGGGAGATTGGAACTTGATAGTAATTTAAGATTTTCAATTAAGTATATTTTGTTGTCAGGAGCCATTGCAGTTCATTTGCCACTTGGTTTTAATATGATTAAGAAAATTGGAAATTGGTGTTTAGAAAAATATTTTTCTTTGTATACTAAATTTTGGAATTTTTTAAAGAAAATGTTTAATAAATTTAAGAAAAAATTGTTTGAATTTCAAGTGGTTAAAAATATTGAAAAGTATTTTAGGAAAAATACTAAGGAAGTTAGGAAAAATGTTTGGTTTATTACGTTAATTGCGATACTACTTCTATTCTTTGATTTTATTCTTAGATGTTGTGTTTATTGGGATACTAGATTTTATTTGCCAATAATGTTAACTCCTAATATATTGACTATTGCCTATGCATTTTTGATTGGTACAGTTTTAGTTTTATTACCAAAAAGAGTGACTAAGATACTTTATTCGATTGTTTATTTAGGTGCAGTAGTTTTATTTGTTGTTAATTATATGTTGATAAGGATTAAGTCAGAGGCATTTTCTGTTTATACGTTACAGGTTGCGAGTGAAGGACTTGATTTTATTAACTTTGCATTTAAAGAAATAAATATTTTATTTGTTCTGATACTATTAGTTTCTATTGGAATATTTATTTATACTTTTAAGTGTATTAAGAATATTAAGTGTGAATTAAAATTTACTAAAAAATTGGGAATTGTTTTACTTGTTATCTTGACATTTTTTGGAATAAGATTTGTAGGTACGGTAATTTTAAGAAATGATCATCAAGATGGATGGCAAGATATAACTTATCCAAAATATTATACTTATAATTTTATTAATTCGAGAAAGAGTTTAGCAGTACTTGGTCTTTATGATTATACGGTAAGAGATGCTGCTAATTATATTAAGAATTTGAATCAAAAGATTGGTACTGTTGAAGAAATTGAAACTGCTATTAGTGAAAGCACAGATGAGACTTTAGAAAATGAAATGTCAAATATTTTCGAAGGTAAGAATTTAATTATGATTATGATGGAAAGTATTGATAACGTTTTTGTTGATGAAGAGACAATGCCAACGCTTACAAAGATTATGAGCGAAGGACTTAATTTTACGAAAAGATATAGTCAATTAAATACGGGTGGGTCTACTATCGCGACTGAGTATACAACATTGACAGGACTTTACTATACTTATGATAATAAATATGATGTTAATACATATAATGAATCTATTCCAAGTATGTTTAAAAGTAATGGTTATAGTGTTGCATCATTTCATGAGAATAATGGAATTTATTATAATAGAACTCAACTTCATAAATCTTTTGGTTTTGAAAATAGTTATTTCTTAATGGATATGAAATTAAGTAACTATGAATACTTTGTTGATAAGCAATTTTTTGATAATGAAGAGTTATATAAGTTAGTTATTAATAAAGATGGGGATAAACCATTTATGTCGTTTATTACAACGATATCAGCACATGGTCCATATGATACTAATGGTCTTTGTACTAGTGATGGGGCAACAACAGAAACTGAATGTGTAAAGTATTTATTTAAAAGAACTGATGATATGCTTGCGAGTATGTTAGAGAAGTTAGAAAGAGATGGATTACTTGATGATACAGTAATTGTACTTTATTCTGATCATGCGGCTTATTCATATAATTATAGTCAAGAAGAGCTTGCTAGTACTTATGAAAATATTGATGGTAATTATGGTATTAAGAATTTGCCATTTGTAATTTATAATAGTGAGATTGATGGAAAAGAATATGATGATATCATTGTAAATGATGTTGATTTTGCGCCAACTTTGTTTAATATGTTTGGATTTGAATATGATACTAAGTATTATGTTGGTACAGATGTATTTGATGAAAACAGAATCAATGTGTGTATGTTTAGAGATTACAGTTGGTATGATGGAAATGTATATAGTGAATTGGCAGAAAAAGATGATTACTATAAAGAAATGACAAGTTATGTTAAGGGAAGAATTGAATTTAGTAATATGCTTGTTAGTCACGATTATTATAAGAAATTTAAATAGAGAAAAAGGCTTAGTTGAAGTCTTTTTTTTTGACTAATTTTATAGAATTTAGAGTTTAAAAAAATTTAATTTTGTGATATACTTTTAGGCGGAATAAGACGAGTCATTTTAGGTGATTTGTTTTTTAGACTAGTCATATATTGGAATAGGATGAGAATGATGAAATTAGAAAAACAAGATAAGAGATTTAAAGAGATTAAGTTTGCAAGTATACTTGGTATTGTTGGAAACATGTTTTTACTTGTGATTAAGGCAATTATTGGCTTTATTACTAATAGTCAGGCAATGATTGCGGATAGTTTTAATAGTGCAGGGGATATATTTTCTTCGGTTATGACATTTGTAGGTAATAGGATAGCATCAAAACCAAGTGATGATGATCATAATTTAGGTCATGGTAAAGCAGAATATATTTATTCAATGATTATAAGTTTAGTGATGATGGCAACTTCAGCAGTTATCTTTAAAGATTCTTTACTGGTAATTATTAATAATCAAAAGTATGATTTTTCTAATTGGTTAATTGTTGTTTGTATAGTGACTATTTTAGTAAAGTTAGGACTTTTTATTTATACGTATGGTCTTTCTAAAAAATATAATAATTTGTTGATAAAGGCTAATTCGAAAGATCATATTTGTGATTGTTTTATTACTAGTATGAACTTGGTTGCTTGTTTATTTACACTAATAAATATTTATATATTTGATGGTATTGTTGGAGTGGGTATTTCTATTTGGATGTTTATAACGGCAGTGAAAATATTTATTGAGAGTTATAATGTTTTAATGGATAAGGCAATGGATAATGAGACTAAGAATCAAGTTTATGAAATTATAAAAAAACATAAAGATATTCAAAAAGTAATTCATTTTAATTCAACACCAGTAGGGTATAAATATCAAATTTCTTTAACTATTTATGTTGATGGCAATATGTCTACTTTTGAAAGTCATGAGATTGCGAATAGATTAGAAAAAGAAATTATTAAAAAAGTAGAAAGTGTATATTTGGCAGTAATTCATGTTAATCCAATGGAAGATGAGAAGACTAAAAAATAGTCTTTTTTTCTTTCATATGTTATTATAAATAGTGAGGTGTTTTGAATGAAACGAATGAATGTAATAGTTGTTTATGATAAAGATAAAAGTAATGTGTTAATGTGTAAAAGGAGTAAGGAACCTTATAAAGGATTATATAATTTAGTTGGAGGGAAAATTGAAAAAGAAAATGATGAATTGAATGAGGCGTACAGAGAATTAGAAGAAGAGACAGCAATTACTCGTAATGATATTGATTTAATTCATTTTATGGACTTTGAATATTTTGTTTGTGGATATGCCTTAGAAGTTTATTTTGGTGTATTAAATAAAGAAGTAGAATTGGTTGAAGAGGTAAATAAATTAGAATGGTTACCAATAGATGATGATATGTGTAATGATAAAAAATATGCAGGAGATAGGAATATTGGACATATAATTAAGATGATTAATAAATATATAGAAATGTAGGAGAAGATATGAGACAAGTTGAGAAATTATGTAGGGAATTATCTAAATTTGGGTATGGTTGGTATGACAAAGATGGAAAACTTCATGTTGGACTAAAAGATGGAAAGTTTTTAGAACTTTATAGAATGCAATATACTGATGAAGTTAAAAGACATAAAAATTCTATTTGTTGGGATTTATGTGAGGTAGAAAGAGAGTATTTTGAAAAGAGAGATTTTCCATTTATGACTGTTTTTGCGGTTAATATGAAGATGAAAAGAAAACCTAATCATACGTTTTTAGTATTTAAAAATAATGGGAAATATTATTGGTTTGAGGCTTCGTGGGATGCTATGAAAGGTGTTAGAGAATATGATTCTTTAGAAGAGTTGTTTGATGATTTTAAAGACAACTTCGGGGACTTTGTTAAAGGACGTGCTTATGAAAAGAAAGATATAAAATTTTATAGATATAAGAAGCCAAGAGGAAAAATTGATTGTAATGGATTTTATATTCATTGTATGTATTTTAGTAAGAAGATTAAAAAAGATAGTAAAAGACTTTATAGTTAGTTGGTGTTTGAGGTATGAAGATTCTAATTGTAGGAATAGTGGCGAGTGGGAAAACTACTTTGGCAAGAAAATTATCAAAGTTACTTAATATTAAACATATTGAAATAGATTCTGTTGTTCATGATGATGAAAATAATAGAAAAAGAAGTGAAGATGAACAACAGAAGATTTTATCAGAGATTAATAAAGAGAATGATTGGATAATTGAAGGAGTTTTAAGGCAACATTTATTTTATTTATGTGAGATGGCTGATAAAATTATTTATTTAGATATTCCTATTAGAGTTAGAAAACTACGAATTTTTATTAGATTTATTAAACAGTTATTAAGAGTTGAAAAATGTAATTATAAAGTTAGTTTTGGAATGTTAAGATTGATGTATAAATGGACAGATGATTTTGAAAATAATAAAAGTGACTTTGAAGAGAGATTATTTAAATATAAGAAAAAAATAGTAATTGTTAATGATAATAAAATGATGATATAATTCAGGTATAAGAGGAGTGATATTTATGGGTATTTTTAGTGGAGCAAGAATATTAATGGGAATTTTCTTTTTAATATTTATTGTGGTGTTTGTTTTTGTGGTAAGTGTATTTGTAAGTCCTAAGATGAGATCTAAAATGATGGGGCGTCAATTAAAGATGCAGAAGAAAATGTTAGAGGATAATAAAGAAGTTATTCAAGATCTTCAAGAATTATCTGGTGGTATTGGTATTAAGGCAACAAGAGGAATTATTGATGAGAATGAAGTTGATTTAAGACATATTTCTGGTAAAAGTGCAGATATTAATAAAGATGCAGTTAAAACAACAGTTAGTGCAATTAAGGAAGGTCTTACTGGAGAAAGTAACATTTACTGTAAACACTGTGGCGCAAGCATTGATAGTGATTCAACATTTTGTAAGGCATGTGGTAAAAAGCAATAGTAATGGAGACTATACAAATAGTCTTTTTTCTTGGTATAATTGTAGTGTTTCGAGGTGATGAGTGTGTTAGATGAGTTAGTGAAAAAATATGATAAGTTACAAAAGAAATATGGAGATCCTAACTTAGATTCAATTACGTTTGGTGGGTGTTTAGAAAATCCAGATGTGTGTTTTGTATTTATGAATCCTACGGCGAGAAATATTACTTCTAGTAAGGAATGGAAAGGGATTAAATCACCTTGGGTTGGTACTAAGAATGTTTGGAATTTATTTAATCAATTAGGAGTAATTGATGATGAAATATATGAAAAAATTAAGTCAATTAAAGGTAGTGAATGGACTTATGAGTTTGCAGAAGAAGTGTATGAACAAGTTAGGAAGAATAAATTTTATATAACTAATTTAGCAAAATGTACACAAGTTGATGCAAGAGCATTGCCAGATAGTGTTTTTCATGATTATTTAAAACTTTTTATGAAGGAAATGGAAATTGTTAATCCAAAAGTAATTATTTTATTTGGTAATCAAGTTTCTTCAGTGGTTCTGGGAGAAAAAATATCTGTTTCACAAGTTAGAAAAAAAGAGTTTTTGTTGAAAGATAAATTTAAGTGTTATTCAGTTTATTATCCAGTTGGTAATGGAAGATTTAATATGGATAAGTCAATTGAAGATATTTTGTATATTATTGATTCTCAAAAGAAATAATTGTGTGTTATAATAAGTACATATTGAGGAGTGGTCAGAGTGAACGATGAGTTAACTGCGGAAAATATTAAAGCGAAACGTATTAGTGTATTGAAAACTTATGGGGAGAATTTTCAAGAGAAAACTTATATTACTAATCCGGCAATTGGTAGGGATGAACAGATTAAACAGATAATGTTGATTTTACTTACTCCGGATAAGTCTTGTGTGTTGGTTGGTAAACCTGGTGTTGGTAAAACGGCTACTGTTGAGGGGCTTGCTTATCGTATTCAGAGAGATGAGGTTCCTGATGTTTTAAAAGGCTATAAAGTAATTAAAGTTAGTACTTCGGCAATGATTGGAACTGATCCAGTTACAGGAGAGGCTAAAATCCAGATTTTACTTGATGAGTTAAAAAATGAGACTAAGTTAATTTTATTTATAGATGAAATTCATACTTTGATGGGAGAAAAGGGTCAGGCATTAGATTTTGCGAATGCTTTTAAGCCAGCACTTGATCGTGGAGATATTAAAGTTGTAGGCGCAACGACTAGTGATGAGTATGAAAGATATATTTTAAGAGATAAGGCTTTTGTTAGACGTTTCCAAAAAGTAGAAATATATGAACCTACTCGTAATGAAAACATTGCGATATTGATGGGAACGTTACCAAAGATTGAAAAAAGAACAGGGGCTAGAATGATGTATACTTCATTTGTTAAGAGTAGAATAATGGAGTTTATTACAGATATTACGAGCGAGTATAAGAGAATTTATGAAATTGGTTCAAGGTATCCAGATGTTTCATTGACAATAGTTCAAGAGGCTTTTTCAAATGCTTTGTTTAATAATAGAAGAGATGTTAATATATTGGATTTTAGAACGGCGATTATTAGTAGTAAAAATATTTATCCGGATGTTATAAGTAAATCTATGCCAATATTTGATGAGATGTTTGCTGATCAAATTAAGGAAATAGATGATGAAAGAAGAGTAACATTTGAGAAATTAGATGAATTTTAAAATGTCTAAAAGTGTCTAAAAAGGGTCTATGTTTGTCAGATTCTTTTTTTTTGTATATAATGATAATATGTTGATGATAGGAAAGGTTGGAGATTCAACAGAGCGCCAGGACTTTTAAAGTTGACGAGGATAGTGGTTTTCGAAAGATTCGGCGGGTGCCACTGCGGATTAAGTGATTCGTTAGATATATTAAAAAAAGTAAAATCAAGATTACAACAAAAGATATATCAATACATATTTTCATGATGGAGGAATTTAATAATGTGTGGAATTGTTGGATATAAAGGAAAACAACAACCAAAAGAATTTTTAATAGAGGGATTAAAGAATTTAGAGTACAGGGGGTATGATTCGGCAGGAATAGCCCTTAAAAATGCTGAAGAGATTCAGATAATTAGAAGTGTAGGAAAAATTTCTAATTTGGAAGAGAAGGTTAATTCTACAAAATTAATTGATGCGACTATGGGGATTGCGCATACTAGATGGGCAACTCATGGGGTACCAAGTGAAGAAAATGCTCATCCTCATAAGGTGGGGAAAGTGACATTAGTTCATAATGGAATTATTGAAAATGCTAGTGAACTTAAAGAAGGACTTTTAGAAGAAGGAGTTATATTTAATAGTGAAACTGATACGGAAGTTGCGTGTGCAGTTATTAATAAATATTATGAGGGGGACGCTGTTTTGGCTATTGAAAAAGCGGTAACAGTTTTGAATGGGTCATATGCATTTTGTATCTTCTTTGAAGATAGTGATAAGTTGTATGCGGTTAGAAAAGATTCACCTTTAATTGTCGGTTTTGGAAAAGATGAGATTTATGTTGCGAGTGATATAGCGGCAATAATTAGTTATACAGATAAGTATATTTTACTTGATGAAAATGAAATTGTAGAAATTTCTGATAAGGTTAGGGTCGTTAAAGATGGAAAAGAAATAACTAAAGAGATGAGTTATGCAAATATTTCGGCTGATTCTAAAGATAAATGTGGGTATGAGCATTATATGCTTAAGGAAATTATGGAAGAACCTGTTGTTTTGGAGAAGACGTTGAGACCTTATGTTGATGATTTATCTTTACTTCCTGATTTAACGGAGTATGAAGAAATTCATATTGTAGCGTGCGGTTCTGCAATGTATGCGGGAATGATTGGAAAAACATTGTTGGAAGAAAATGCTGGATTACGAGTAACTTGTGAAGTTGCGAGTGAGTACCGTTATAAAAAAGTTATTTATGATAGAAAAACTTTAGTTATTTTAATTAGTCAATCAGGAGAGACTGCTGATACGATTGCGGCAATGAGAAAGGCAAAGATGGCAGGAATTAATACTTTAGCAATAGTTAATGTGGTTGGTTCGACAATTGCGAGAGAAAGCGGTAGTCAGATTTTTATTGAGGCTGGTCCAGAGATTGCAGTTGCGACTACAAAAGCATATATGTTACAGGTTGCAATTTTATCACTACTTGCGTATAAAGCATCTCTTAGTCGAGGATTTAAAGATAATGACGTGATGCAAGAAGTTAGAATGATTCCTAGAATGGTTAGAGAAATTTTGGATAGACGTGATGATTATAGAAAGATAGCAGAAGAGATTTATCAAAGAGATGATGTGTTCTTTATTGGTAGAAAAATTGATTATGCTGTATCTATGGAAGGAAGTTTAAAATTAAAGGAAGTTTCTTATATTCATAGTGAGGCTTATCAAGCAGGGGAATTAAAACATGGAACGATTTCGTTAGTTGATGATGGTACTCCAGTTATTGCGATTATTACTGATAAGGATATAAAGGAGAAGACTATTTCTAATGTTCAAGAGGTTAAGGCTAGAGGGGCAAAATGTATTGTGATTAGTAATGAGAAAATTGCTGGATATGATATTAATGTTGTAGTTCCTAAGATGAGTGAGTTTTTTCAGCCATTGGTAATTGTTCCTTGTTTGCAGTTAATTGCTTATGAAGTTGCGAAGTTAAGAGAATGTGACATTGATAAACCTAAGAATTTGGCGAAGAGTGTTACAGTAGAATAGAAAATGTAAAGAGATATCAATTATGTGACAGTAAAATAGAATAAATTTTATAAAAGATGAAAAAAATATAAAATTAAAGGAAG
>CAYXZZ010000012.1:0-30245 GCA_964470055.1 uncultured Mycoplasma sp. | reverse complement strand
TATTAACTCCACCATTTGAAAAGAGTTTAAATAATCCAGGATATATTATGAATTATCCAAAAGGTATTCGTGAAAATGGAGGACAATATACACATTCAGTTGCTTGGTATATTATGGCTTTAATAAAATCTGGATATAGTGATAGAGCTTATCAATATTATCAAATGATTAATCCAGTTAATCGTAGTATTAATAGTGATTTGGTTAATTCTTATAAGGTTGAACCTTATGTTATAGCAGCAGATATTTATTCTGCGGAACAACATCCTGGTAGAGGTGGATGGACTTGGTATACAGGTTCGGCAGGTTGGTTTTATCGAGTAGGTATAACAGAAATCTTAGGATTAAAAAAATACGGTGATACATTAAAAGTACAGCCAGCAATGCCTGTTGCTTGGGAAAAATATCAGGTTACTTATCGTTACTTAGATACAACATATGAAATTGAAGTAATTAAGAGTAAAAAAGACTCTGTTACAGTAGATGGAAAAGGACAGGATGATAATTTAATTAAATTAGTAAATGATAAGACTACTCATAAAGTAGTAGTACATACAAGATAAGAGCTGTGGCTCTTTTTCTTTTTTGATAAAAAAATAGCGATAAAACTCGTTATTTGTCACTTTATATACGGAGGTAGAAAAAATAAATTAATAGTTATGTACTTTAATAGTTATTGTTGTGGGAATGAGTATAGGTTTCGCAGTATTTTTGGATGTTTTGACAATCAGTTCAACTATCGCAGTAACACCAAATGAGGGAGACTTTAAGGTTAAGGTATATGGACTGATTCAGTCTGTCGAAATGTCAGGCTTATCATCTTTAGAAATTTCAGATGCTAATTATTCTGATTCAATTGCTTATCCTAATTTACTTAAAGGTCTTAGTGATGGTGTTTCAAATGGAATTGGCTCTAATGCTAACATTGATAATGCTTCTTTAAAAAATAATAATATTACTGCTGATTTTAATGAACCTTTGCAAGTAGTTAACTATGTTTTTCTTATAAAAAATGTAGGAGCATATACCGCATATTTAGATATTACAAATATTGAATTGCTTTCTGGGATTATTCCTGCTTTTTTGCCATCAAATATCAGCTGTATTCCTGGAGAAGGTGCAACTGCTTTACTGGTGGAAGCGGCGTGTGACAATATGATTCAATTTGCTATGTTGTTAGATTCTTCAGGTAATCCTATTGATAATACTGATTCAAATTCATATACGATTAATTCTAATTCTCACATTTAATTTATTACCAAATTCAATATGGTGCTAATGCTAGTGCTGCTCGTGCTGATGGTTCATTCACAGTTAAGTTTTCTCCTATTGAATTCAATTTTAGTACAATACCATAACTAAGTAATTTAAAATACTGCTTTTTAAAAGTAGTATTTTTCAGACCATTAACAATTTTTTTTGATAGAAATGATAGTTAATAAATTTTTAATAGTTTAAATTTATTGTGTAATAAAGTATATTTTTTGTCCATACTAATTATGGGAGGAAAAATATATGTTAAATTATGAAGAAGTACCTAATGATTTACTTACAGGTAAAGATTTAGATTATTTGAGTGATATGTTTGAATGGAACTATGGGGCTTTAAAAAAAGCAGATAATGATTGTGATATGATTGATGATGAAGAAATTGTTTCTGTATTTGAAAAAGCAGTTAGTCTTTTTGATGATAACTTAAATAGTGTTTTAAATATCTTAGAAAGTAGAGGTGGCGTTAGTGGATAATCAAATTTCTAATCCAAAAGTAGAAGTGCCTACTGGTGTTGCCTTAAATGAAAAAGATTATCTTACTTGTTTAAATTCTACTTTAAAAGAGATGAGTAAGAATTATGCTACGGCAATGACAGAGGCTAGTTGTGAAAGTTTATATAATGTTTATAAAGAAACATTTGAACGTATTAGTTCATTACAAAGAGAAACATATGAACTTATGTTTAGAAAAGGTTGGTATGTTTTAGAAAAATGTGATACTAATAAAATTAATACTAAATGTCAAACTTTATCACAAGAATATAGTGATTTAAATGCTTAAGACTCAAAATGAGTCTTTTTTCTTGGTTTTACAAGTGCAATTATAAATGATATAATACAAATATAATTTGGAGGTAGTTATGGTTAAATTTGATTTTAATACTATGGTAGATAGTTTTGTTGATAAAGAGAAGGTTCAAAGTTTAGTTTCTCGTAAGGAAGAAATTTATAATAAGTTTGATAATGCTTATATGACTGGGTGGACTAAGAAAATTAAAAATGAAGAAGTTGAGAAGATACTTAAGATATCAGATGAAGTAAAGAAACATTCTGATTGTTTAGTAGTAATTGGAATAGGTGGTTCATTTTTAGGAAGTTATGCAGTGAAAGAAATGATGGGAAAATATTTTAGTGATAATAGTTTTCCAATTATTTATGCCGGAACAACATTATCTAGTAAATACATGAGGGAATTACTTGAATATTTAGAGCAAAGAGATTTTTCGATTAACGTTATTAGTAAAAGTGGTACTACAATGGAGACTACTATTACATATAAATTAATTCGTGAATTGATGGAGAAAAAATATAGTGGTGATGAATTGGTTAAAAGAATAATTGTGACAACAGATGCTGAAAAGGGAAGTTTACGAAAGGAAGTTAATGAATGTGGTTTTACTTCATTTGAAATACCAGATGATATTGGGGGAAGATATTCTATTATGACAGCAGCACATTTGTTTCCGTTGGCTTTTAATGTAGATATAGTAAAGTTTATAGAAGGATATTATGCTGGAGAAAAATATCGCGAAGATGCTTTTAGATATGCCGTTGCGCGAGTTAGTTTAAATGCTTCTGGAAAAGTGGTTGAAAACTATGTTACGTATGAAGAGAATATGTATTATTTTACTGAATGGTTAAAACAATTATATGGTGAGAGTGAAGGTAAAGATGGTAAAGGAATATTTCCTGTTTCAACAGTTCATACTAGAGATTTACATTCATTAGGACAATTTATTCAAGAAGGAAATAAAATCATATTTGAGACTTTCTTAAAAGTTAACAATTCTGATAAGGCTGTTTATAATGGTAAAGATTTACATGAAATTAATAATGTGGTTTTAGATTCAGTTAGAAAGGCACATTATAGTGGAGATGTGGCATCATTAGAAATTACTTTAGAGAAAGTTGATGAGATGAGTATAGGCTCTTTAATGTACTTTTTTATGCTGGGAGCAGCGTTTAGTGGATTTTTATTTGATATAAATCCTTTTGATCAACCTGGTGTAGAAGTTTATAAAAAAGAAGTTAGAGAGAATTTAGGTGTACTTTAAAATGAAAAATAAGAAGTTTTTAATTATAGTTAGTATTTTGATTACTTTATTTTTACTTATTACTGGTTTAGTTGTATTTGATTTGGTTGAACCTTTTGATACGGCGATTTATAATTTGGTTAGAAGTTTAGAAAGTGATTTTTTTGATAAATATTTTGTGTTTGTGACAAAATTTGGTAATGAAATTGTGGTAGTGGTTGTTGTTTTATTACTTATGATATTATTTAGAAATAGAAATGGTTGGTTACTGGGAATATTAGCAGCCAATTCGGCTCTTACTAATCAAATAATTAAACATATAATAAAAAGGCCACGACCTGATGTATTGAAATTAATAAAACAAGGTGGTTATTCTTACCCTAGTGGTCATTCGATGATTGCGATTGCGGTATATGGATATTTACTTTATTATGTTATTAAGAGAGTTCAAAATAAGTATTTAAAATATTTATTAAGTTTCTTACTAGTGATATTAATATTATCAGTAGGAATTAGTAGGATATATGTAGGGGTTCATTATGCAACTGATGTTATGGTGGGATTTATTTTAGCAATAGTTGAAGTTATGTTAGTAATTAATTATTCTAATAAACATTTTAGGGGGAATTAAGATGTATAAAATGGTAGTTAGTGATTTTTTTGGAACACTAATTAATAGTGAAGAGGCAATATCTTTATCCACGATGATAGAGTTAGATAGAATTAGGAAAGAGGGAGTATTATTTACAATTGCAACTAGTAAGAGTGCTAGATTAGTGGTTGATTATAATAAAGATTTTCCTTTTATTGATTATATAGTTGCTTTTAATGGGAGTTATGTATATGATTTGAATAATGATCAAGTTATATATGATAAGGGGTTAGGAGTTACTGTACTAAGAAAACTTTATAAGATGTTTAGTGATAAGGATTTGTGTTTTTATACACTTAATTACTGTAATTATACTGGTAAATATAAAGATAAAGATTATAGTGAAATGTTGATAGATGTACTTCCTTTTATTGGAGAAAATAAGAATGGTATATATAAATTAAAAATATGTTGTTGCGGCTTGAAGGAAGCATGTGAAGTTAAAAGTAAAATTGAAGAGAGCGGGTTGAAAGTAGTTTGTTATATAAAACAAGATTATGGAGTTTATGTTGTGGAAGTGACAAATGCTTCTAATAGTAAACTTTTAGGGGTTAAGAAGATTTTACGGAATAACAAAATTAGTCTGGATGAGGTTATTGCTATTTGTTCTTCTTCAAGTAGTGTTGAGTTAGTTAGTGAGGTTGGACAAGGTATTAGTGTTAGAAATGCTGATTCTGATGTTAAAAAATATGCGAAAGAAGAGACTTTATCTAATGAAGAAAATGGCGTTGAAGCAGCAATAAAGAAGTATTTTTAAATCTGTCTAGTGGCAGATTTTTTTCTTGATAAAATTGATTTTTCAGGGATTATATTATATACTTTGGGTATGGTAGAAAGTGGGTGCGAGTTATGAATTGTAGGAATTGTGGGCTATCTTTAAGTAGTGAGCAGAAGTTTTGTCCTAATTGTGGTAGTCCAGTTAATAATATTAGTAATGTAAGTAATGGTATGGCTACTAATGTTAATAGTGCAAATAATAGCACAGTTTCTAATGTGGGAATGTCAAATAATATCCCTACAAATTTTAATAATCAAGCAATTAATGTTCCGACTGGGTTTAATACAGGGGTTAATGTTAATGAACCTAGTGAAATTGGTTTTAATAGAAATTTAGAGCAGGATTTAAGTCAGTTTGGAAGTAATAATCCATATGCTAATAGAAATGATGTGGTTAGTAGTTCTCCTAGTAATAATACGATGCAGATGCAATTTCCGGAGGAAGGTAAAAAAAGAAAGTTCCCTTGGTTTGTAATTGCGATATGTTTAGTAGTAGTTATGATTGGTGGACTTGTTGGTGTTCCGCTACTTAATAGTTTTAAGATGACGACGTATGAGTCTGATGAATATAAGTTAGAGTATAATGGTAATTGGACACTTGATGAAGAACAGGAGAAGATGACTTTATATTATTCAGATAAAGATAGTAGATTTTTACTAAATGCGGTTTCAACGTTTGCGTCGTTAAACTTTGCTGTTGATAGTGAGTCGGCAAAGCAAACATTGTATAAGGCTTTTTATGATGCATGGTCTAATTTAGATGGTGGAGAATTGACAGGTGGAACAGATACCTTTTTGACGCTTAATGATGAAACGATGTATGCAAGAATTGATTATAAAATGTCAGATAGAGAAAATATTGGAGCCTTTTATGTTATTGTAAGTGAAGAAAATGATAAGGTTATTTCATTTATGTCTTATTGTACTGAAGATAATTGGAATAAGATAGATAAAGATATTTTAAAAATGCTTGATAGTATTAGTTATAAAAGTGAAGCAGATAGTAGTTTTTATGATAAATTTACGGCTAGTGGAGTTAAGGAATATTCGGCTATTGGGTATATGGATTATAAAATTCCTGATTGCTGGAGTTTAGATGAGGAAAGAACGAAGAATACATCTTATAAATCTTATATTTTTAAGTTTAGAGATGGAGTTAGTTTGTTAGATATAAAGGGTGTTACTCCTTATAATAGTACAACTATGCAAACAGGCACTACGTATGAGGCGATGAAAGCGACTATTATTAAGAATTATGGTGAGATTAAAAGTGAAGATACTAAGACAATTAATGGAAAGACTTGGTATATAATTGTTACTCCTGATTATACTAGTGGAAATAATAGTTATCATAATGAGATTTTCTTTACTTTATCTGCAAGTAATAAACATTTATATTATTTGGAGGCATATGTTTCAAATGATACTAGTAAAAATAAGACAACTTTCTTTGATGATAGTATTGAATATATTTTAGAGTCTATAGAGTTATATAAGGTAGACGAGTAGAAAAGGCTAGAATTAGTCTTTTTTTCTTTTTGAAAGATTGTTAAATCTTGAGTTTTATACTATAATAGGATGTGTGTGAGGAGAGTGTAACTTATGAAATTAATAGTAAAGAAAGACAGTGAGTTACTTGAATATTTATATGAAAACTTGGATATGCCTAAGAAGAGAGTTAAACAGTATTTAACGCATGGGGCAATTTATGTTAATAATAATAGAGTTAAACAATATAATTATCATTTAGTTCCAGGAATGAATATAACTATTGATACAGAAAGTAAAAATAAGAAGACTTTGCCATTTGAGGTTTTATTTGAAGATGACCATATTATTGTGGTGAATAAACCTAGTGGATTACTTACTATTGCAACGGCTAAAGAAAAAGAAAGAACTTTGTATCATATAGTAAGAGAATACTTGGTCAGTAAAGATAGTCATGCGAAGGTGTTTATTGTTCATAGATTGGATAAAGATACAAGTGGTATTGTTGTGCTTGCGAAAGATGAAAAGACTAAAAATCAGTTGCAAGAAAATTGGAATGAATATGTTAGTTTACGTGAGTATGTAGCAGTTGTTCATGGACATTTGAAAAATGATAGTGGTAGAATCGTACAGAATCTAATGGAGACGAAAACTAATTTGGTTTATGTTTCTAGAAATAATGAAGGAAAAGAAGCCATTACAAATTATAAAGTTATTAAAGAAAATGAAGATTATTCTTTAGTAAGCGTGGTACTTGAAACTGGTAGAAAAAATCAGATAAGAGTTGCTTTTCAAAGTTTAAAAAATCCAATTGTTGGTGATAAGAAGTATGGAAATAAGGGTGATAAAGAAAACCGACTTTATTTACATGCCAATAGATTAAAAATGTATTATCCAGTTTTAAAGAAAGATATTTTATTTGAGACTGCTAATCCACAAGAGTTTAAGAAAATTATGAATTAATGGTGCTACTATGAAAAGAATAATTACTGTAATTGTATTAGTGTTAGTAGTATGTGGTGGAATATATTTTATTTATGGTGATAGAGAAGATATCCAAAATAATTTGGAAAAAGAAATAGAAGATTTTTCCGAAGAGAAAACTAAAGATATATTTAATGAGTATTACAATGATGCGAAAAAGTTGATGGGTAAAATGACTTTAGGAGAGAAAGTTGGGCAATGATTTTTAGTTAGATATGACGTTTCAACTTTTTCAAAACAAATAACTGATTATTATGTTGGAGGGTTTGTTTTATTTGCGAAAGACTTTCAAAATCATACGAAAGAGTCTATAAAAAAGAATTAGTAGATAAACAGGATTTAAGTAAGATACCTTTAGCATTAGCAGTAGATGAAACGGAGAAAGCAGAATTATTACTGGGACTTGGACTTAATCTTAATTTAGCATCTGTTGCGGCTGTTTCTACTAATAGTAATGATTATATAAATATTAGAACTTTTGGGAGAGATGCTAAAGAAACTTCGACTTTTATTGCTAATATAGTTAGTTATAATAATAATTCAGGGATTTCTTATCGTTTAAGGCAGGAATTGAAGTAGGAGTACCTACAATACTTGTTTCACATAATATAGTTAATGCTATTGATAATGTGTATCCATCATCATTAAGTAGTAAAGTGATTGGTGAGCTTAGAAATACTTTGGGTTTTACTGGAGTAGTTATAAAAGATGATTTAGCAATGGATGCAGTAAAGTAATATGTTTTAGAAAATAATGCAGCAACTCTTGCAATTAATGCAGGAAATGATATGATTATTACATCAGATTTTGAAACTATGTATAATGAAGTTTTAAATAATGTAAAAAATGGTACAATAAAAGAAGAGACTATTGATATGGCAGTTAAGAGAATAATTGCTTGTAAATATACTTATAAGATTATTTAAGGAGGTATAATTATGGTTATAGATGTTTGTAAATTATACGAAGATGTTAAAAGTAAGATTGGAAGTGAAGTAACACTTCAAGGATGGGTAAGAAACCATCGTAAACAAAAAGAATTTGGTTTTATAGATTTTAATGATGGAACTTGTTTTAAGAGTGTACAAGTTGTATATGATAATAAATTAAGTGATTTTGAAGAAATTCAAAAGATTAGTGTTGGTTCAGCAATTGAAGTGGTTGGTACTGTTACTCCATCACCTGCTCAAGGACAAGAATTTGAAGTTCAAGCAAGTAAAGTTGTATTATTGGGATCTTGTCCAGAAGATTACCCAATTCAACCAAAAAGACATACAAGAGAATTTTTAAGAGAACAAGCGTATTTAAGACCAAGAACAAATTTATTTGGAGCAGTATTTAGAGTTAGAAGTGTTGCGGCTGCAGCAATACATGAATATTTCCAAAAGAATGGATATGTATATTTCCATGCACCATTAATTACAGCAAGTGACTGTGAAGGTGCAGGAGAAATGTTCCAAGTAACGACACTTGATTTAGATAGAGTTGCGAAGAGTGGAAAAGTTGATTATAGTAAAGATTTCTTTGGTAAACAAGCAGCACTTACGGTTAGTGGACAATTACAGGCTGAAACATTTGCTCTTGCTTATAAAAAGACTTATACATTTGGACCGACTTTTAGAGCAGAAAACTCTAATACGAAAACACATGCGAATGAGTTTTGGATGATTGAACCAGAGATTGCATTTTGTGATTTAGATAAAGATATGGATATTATGGAAGATATGTTAAAGTATGTAGTTAAATATGTACTTGATAAATGTCCTAGTGAAATGGAATTCTTTGATAAGTTTGTTGAAAAAGGATTGCTTGAAAAATTAGAAAAGTTAGTATCTTCAGATTTTGTAAGAGTTGATCATGAAGAAGTAATTAGAATATTAAAAGAGGCAGATGTTAAATGGGAATTTGAGCCAGAGTATGGTGAAGATATTGCTAAAGAACATGAAAAATATATTACTGAATACTTTAATGGTCCAGTATTTATTAAGAACTGGCCAAAAGATATTAAGGCATTCTATATGAAACAAAATGCTGATGGTAAAACTGTTGCGGCAGTTGACTTAGAAGTTCCAGGAGCAGGAGAGTTAATGGGTGGATCTCAACGTGAGGAAGACTATGATAAGTTAGTTAATCGTATGAATGAACTTGGAATGGAAAAAGAAGGATTAGATTGGTACTTGAACCTACGTAAATTTGGTGGATGTGTACATTCAGGATTTGGTATGGGATTTGAAAGGTTACTTATTTATCTAACAGGAGTAGAAAATATTAGAGATGTTATTCCTTTCCCAAGAACACCAGGAAATTGTGAATTTTAATTAACAGAAGTTTACATACTATATGTAGACTTCTTTTTGTTTTTTGAAAAATCTTTGTGTGTTGCGTGCTATAATTGTAGGAAAGCAAGAGGTGTTTTCTATGGATATATTACAAGCAATTAGTGATGTTGGATTACTTAGAAAGATTAATGAAGACTATGTTTTTTGTAGTGGACATCCTAAAAATCCCGATGTTAAATTATTAATACTTGCTGATGGAATGGGTGGTAAAAGTCAAGGAGATGTCGCAAGTCATGAGGTTGGGGCTGATATAGAGGCTTGGTTTTATCATGAAGATCCTAGTTTTTTAAGTGCTATTGAAGGAGTAAACGCGGCACTAGATAAGAGAATTGGAGAAGTAAATAAATATTTAATTCAAAAATATGGGGAGAATTTCTTGGGGACTACACTTTCTATTGCGATAGTTGGTAGTGAAAAAACTTTGTTTTATAATATTGGTGATTCTCGAGGTTATATTTATAAAAATGGTGAGTTGATACAAGTTACAGAGGATGACTCTGGAGTTTGGATTTATTATAAAGATGGTGATGTTGAAAAAGACGATTTAAGATTTTTTCCAACGAATAATTTTATAACGGCATGTGTAGGACTTAATGATGACTTTTGTAAAAGCAAGTCTTATATCGTTAAAAATGATTATGAAATGGCAATGTTGTTTTCAGATGGAGTGACTGATATATTAGGAGACAGTGATATTAGTAAGTTACTTCAAAAGAAAAATAAAAAGGAAACACTTAAAAATATTATTAATGTTGCTGTAAATAAAGATTTAAAGTTAAAAGTTCCGATGAGTTTAAAAATGAAATATAAAGGTAAGTTTACAGTTCCGTTACATGGAAGAGATAATGCGAGTGGTGTTATTTTTATAAAAGATTAATTTATTTAGTATAAATTGGTCTTTTTTTATGCATTTTAATAATGGGAGGAAAATTATGAAAAAGAAATTAATTATATGTTTGTCTTTATTAGTCTTATTTATGACTGGTTGTGGTAAGAATATGACACCTACTGATGCGGTAGAGGAAGTATTAGGAAAATATCAGACAATGGATAGCGATGTTTTAACACAATTGGATAATATTATTTCTAATGATACAACAATGAATGATGAACAAAAGAAAGATTATCAAACTTTGATGGAAAAACAGTATCAAAATTTATCTTACAAGATTAAAGATGAAGAAATTAATGGAAATGAAGCAACTGTTTTAGTTGAAGTAGAAGTTTATGATTATGCTAATTCTATTAGAGAATCTCGTGAGTATTATACAGAACATAGAGATGAGTTTGATGATGATAACGATAATAATAACAATAATAATGACAATGACAACGACGATAATGATGTAGGTGATGCAGTAGAGGACACTATTGAAAATGTATCATCATTTATTACTTATAAGATTAAACAATTAATGGATGTTACTGATAAGGCATACTATGAAATTACTTTTCATTTGATTAAAGAAGATGATGAATGGGTTGTTGAAGATATGAGTGATGTTGATAGACAAAAAATTCATGGTTTATTTGAAGGGTAATATTTTGTAAAAAAGTCAATTAGTGACTTTTTTTTATGACTTTTTTTTGATATACTTATTTATAATAAGAGGGTGTTATAGTGCTAGGGTCTATTATAGAAATTATTGATAATTATGTATATATTAAATTGGGGATTGATATTACACAACAACCTAACTTGGTAGGATTACATGTTGTGTTTGATGATGGTAGAAAAAAAGTTGTTGGAGAGATTGCAAATACTAATCGTGAAAAGATGACAGTAATAATTGTTGGTGAAATTAAAGATAATAATTTTATACCTGGTGCAAATTCGAAACCATCGTTTAAATCAATTCCGAGACTTATTAAGACTGAAGAGTTGGCGATTTTATTCGGAGAACAAACAACTAAAATTGGTCAAACTAATTTTGGAACAAGTACGATATATGAAGGATATAAGATTAATATTGCGATAAATGATTTTTTTAATAGTCATTTTGCGATTCTTGGAAATTCTGGTGCTGGTAAGTCTTGTACGGTTGCATCTATTTTGCAAAAGTTATTTACAAGTAGTCCAACACCACCGGTAAATGCTAATTTATTTTTCTTTGATGCGTATGGTGAATATACTAATGCCTTTAGTACTTTACATGAGAAAAATCCAAAATTAAATTATAAGTCATATACTACTAATTTAGATAATCCTGACACAGAGATTTTACGTATTCCGGTTTGGTTACTTGATGTTGATGATTTAGCGTTGTTACTTGATGTTACGACACCATCACAATTGCCAATAATAGAGAAGACTTTAAAATTGGTTCCAGTTCTTACAGGAGATGGGGCTAATGTTATAAAGAAAAAGAATGATATTATTGCTAGAGCAGTTCAAGATATTTTATTGTCTGGTAATGATTCGACAAAAATTAGAGATCAGGTTATTGGTGTTTTGACTAAGTTTAATACACCATCACTTAATTTAAATAGTCAAATTGTTCAACCTGGGTATACACGTACTTTTAAACAATGTTTATTTGTAGATAAATCTGGTAAGATGCAGGAGATGGAACTTGTTGTTGAATTTATAAGAGGGTATATTCAAGATGAACAAGTTGAGTTGGCTCCTGAAGATATAAATCCTTTTTATACATTGGCTGATTTAGAAATGGCTATGGACTTTGCTCTTATTAGTGAGGGGATTTTAAAGAGCGATAAAGTTTTTGATTATGCAAATGTAATTAGTGTTAGACTACATACTTTGGCTAGTGGAGAAAATAGAGAATATTTTTCATATCCTAAATATGTAACAATAGATCAATTTATTGAAGATTTGTTACTAAATAAACAGACTGGTGGAAAATGTCAGGTAGTTAATTTTAATATAAATTATATTGATGATCGATTAGCAAAAGTAATTACAAAGATTTTGTCGAGAATGTTATTTAAGAAGGCTAGTACGATTAAACCTCGTGGTAGTAGAGCATTTCATATTATTATTGAAGAGGCTCACCGTTATGTTCAACACGATAGTGATGTTGAGTTATTAGGATATAATATATTTGAGAGAATTAGTAAAGAAGGACGTAAGTACGGAATGTTTTTAGCCCTTATTACGCAAAGACCTAGTGAACTTTCTGATACTTGTGTGTCACAATGTGCTAATTTCATTATTTTAAGAACGATGCATCCAGTTGATTTAGAGTATATTAGAACGATGGTTCCTAATGTATCTACAGAAATAGTGTTGCAACTTAAAAATTTAAAACCAGGTAATGCTATTGCTTTTGGTAGTGCGTTTAAAGTACCAATTCGACTTTATGTTGATTTGCCAAATCCTAGACCGTTATCAAATAACGTAGATTTAGAAACTGTTTGGTATAAGTCAATGCAAGAGATTATTGCAAGTGCACCGACAACTGTTTTTGGTACGAGTGTTTCATCACAAATGTATGCAGCACAACCGGTACTTACTCAACAGACTGCTTCACAACCACAAATGGTTGCACAACAAGTAGCGGCTCAGACTCAAGGTCAAGGAATTTTTATTCAACAGAATACACAAGAATTGTTAGATGACTAAAATTAATTAATTTTAGTCTTTTTCTTTTTTTTGTTTTGTGATAGAATTGGTATAGTAATATATGGATAATTAGGATGGAGGATAAGTTTTATGGCTTTAGATAAATTAAAAGGTTTTTTTACAGGTGATAGCGAACCAGAGACTACGACTGGTGATGATGAATTTTATAATACTTCAAAAGAAGAATATCATGAGCAAAATGGTGTTGCTGGAAGTAAAATGATGTTACTTGAACCACGTGCGTACTCTGAAAGTCAACAGATTGCTGACTACTTAAAAAGTAGAAGTGCGGTGGTAGTTAATTTGAAGCGGGTTACTCCAGATCAAGCAAAAAGAATTATTGACTTTTTGTATGGGGCAATTTATGCTATAGGTGGTAAGTTGGAAAAGTTAGGTGGAGGAATCTTTCTTTGCACTCCAAATAATGTAAATGTAGAAGGTAAAATTAGTGATGAGAATAATGCTAATGTAGCCAAGAATACACGTAATAAAAAGAGTGAAAAAGAAAATGACGATGAGGATGATTTCTTTTAAAGATAAGTAATTTTTTCTGAGGTGATTATATGGAGAAATTTAGTTATGAGGCTAATGGATATAATCGCGATGAAGTAAATCAGTTTATAAGTGATGTGATAACTCAAACGGAAGGCATTGTTGCTAGATGTAAAAGTCAAAGTGCGGAGATTGAGAGATTAAAGGCTGAACTTGAACATTATAAGATGTTAGAGAATACTTTAAAGGTAGCGATTATGAAAGCAGAAGAAACAGGAGACAATATAAAGAGAATGGCTCGTGAAGAGAGTGAAATGATTGTTGTTGATGCTAAACATAATGCTAGTCGAATTGTAAATGAAGCGTTACTTAAAGCGGAAAAAATTGAAAATAATGCAGAGATCTTAGAAAAAAATATGAAGATATTTAAAAGAAAGTTAAAGTTAATTATGGAGCAACAGATGGCTGTTGTTGAAGAAATAGAAGTTTTAGAACTAGATCCTTGCTGATCTAGTTTTGTTTTAGGAGGGTTAATATGAGATTTAATAATTTTGATAAAAGAATAGGAAAAGAGATTTGTTCATTTGTATTAGTTGGAACTATGTTGGTTACTGTTACGGCAGGTAGAACAGTTTATACTGAGGCAAGTGATGATGATAAGGGTTATCTTAATGAGTTGATGCTTGGATATTATACAGATGAAGATGTTAAGGCTAATAGAGAAAAGATATTTGATAGTATTGCGGTTGGTGGCAGTGAAAAAGCAAAGACTTATGGTAAGAAAAATAGTGGAGTTATTATTCCAAAGAAGATTGATAGATGAATAATTTAATTATTGTAAATCACTAAAGTTTGTGTTATATTAGTTCTTGAAAGCAAGTGCGAAAGACGTAATATTAATGGATAAGTAGAGAGTTTGTGGTTGGTGAAAACAGACATGAAGTTAATATTAAGATCACTTTCAAGTTGTGATTTATGGATAAGATAAATACGGTAACGCGTTATAGTAATTAAGATAAGAAAAGATGTTTTCTTATAAATTAAGGTGGTACCACGAACTATTCGTCCTTAGGGATGAGTAGTTTTTTTATTTAGTAAAGGAGGAATTGTTATGAATTTTGAAAAATTAGATAATAGTAAAGTTAGTGTTGCTGAGGCTAAATTAACTGAAAAATGGAAAAAGATGGATATTTTACAAAGAAGTATTGATACTAGAAAAGATGGAAAGAAATGGGTTTTCTATGATGGGCCAATTTATGCAAATGCGAAACCTGGAATTCACCATGTTTTTGCGAAAACTATTAAAGATGCTTTTTGTAAATACAAGACTATGCAAGGGTATAGAGTATTAAGAAAGATTGGTCTTGATACCCACGGTCTTCCAATTGAAGTTAATGTTGAAAAGAAATTAGGATTTAAGAATAAGTCTGATATTGAAGAGTTTGGAATTGAAAATTTCTGTAAAGAATGTAATAAAGAAACTGCAACAAATATTGATGAAGTTAAGCACGTTACTGATATGATGGGGCAATTCATTGATTGTAGTCATCCATATGTTACTTGTGATAATGAGTTCATTGAAAGTGAATGGTGGATTATTAAAGAAATGGATAAGAAAGGCTTGATATATCATGGTAATAAGGTATTACCATATTGTCCTAGATGTGGGACTGAACTTTCTTCAAATGAAGTTGCACAAGGATATCAAGAAGACTCTGTTAATACAGTAATAGTTCCATTTAAGAAACGTGATGAAGATGTTTATTTCTTAGTATGGACAACAACTCCTTGGACTTTAATGGCTAATGTTGCATTATGTGTTAATCCTGAACTTGAGTATGTATTAGTTGAATCTCAAGGATATAAGTTTATTTTAGCGGATAGTTTACGTGAAAAAGTAGTTGGAGAAGATGCTTTAGTTCTTGAGACTTATAAGGGTTCTGATTTAGTTGGAACTAAGTATGAACAATTAATGCCATTTGTAGAGGTTGATGGAAAAGCGTTTGAAGTAGTGGCTGATTCTTATGTTACTGCAGAAGATGGAACAGGTATTGTTCATATTGCTCCGGCGTTTGGTGAAGATGATAACAAAGTATGTAGAGAGAATGATATAGCATTTGTTAATCCGGTAGGAAAAGATGGATGTTATGTATGTGGTCCATGGGAAGGAAGACTTGTTACTGAACCAGAACTTGAAATTGAGATTATTAAATATTTAAAAGAAAATGATAAATTATTTAAGAAAATTAAATTAGTTCATGATTATCCACATTGTTGGAGATGTAAATCACCACTTATTTATTATGCTAAACCGGCTTGGTATGTTAAAACGACAGCTGTTAAAGATCAGATTATTAAAGCCAATGAAAAAATTAATTGGTATCCAGAATTTATTGGTACTAAGAGATTTGCTAACTGGTTAGATAATATGGTTGATTGGGGAATTTCAAGAAATAGATATTGGGGTTGTCCAATGCCAATTTGGACTTGTGAATGTGGTCATAAGGAAGTTATTGGATCATTAGAAGAACTACAAGAAAAAATTGTAGAAAATGTTAATGTTAGAGAAATAGAATTACATAGACCATATGTTGATGATTTACATATTAAGTGTCCTCATTGTGGTAAGACAATGGAGAGAGTAAAAGATGTAATGGATGTTTGGTTTGATAGTGGTTCTATGCCTTATGCACAATGGCATTATCCATTTGAAAATGAAGAAAGCTTCTTAGACCAATTCCCAGCAGATTTTATTGCTGAAGGAGTTGATCAGACACGTGGATGGTTTTATGTATTATTAGTTATTTCAACAATTATTTCTGGAGAGAGCAGTTTTAAGAATGTTGTTGTTAATGATATGATGTTGGATGCTCATGGTAAGAAGATGAGTAAATCAACGGGAAATATTATAGATCCAGTTCAAATTATGGAAAAGTATGGTGCTGATACAATAAGATTTTATATGTGTTATGTTTCACCAGTATGGACTCCACTTAAATTTAGTGAAGAGGGAGTTAAAGAGGTTTATTCTAAATTCACTTCAACATTTAAGAATTCTTATTCATTCTTTGAAATGTATGCTAATGCTGATAATATTGATCCGAGAGAATATAATATTCCGGTTGAAGATAGAGAGTTAATTGATAGATGGTTATTATCTAAATTAAATAGATTAGTTAAAGATGTTAATCAGGCGTATCAAGAATTTGATCTAAATAAAGTAGCGAAGTTAATTGTTCCATTCTTAAATGATGATTTATCTAACTGGTATATTAGAAGTAATAGAAGAAGGTTCTGGGATAGTGAACTTACTGAAAGTAAAAAGGCAGTATATTTAACTACTTATGAAGTATTAGTTACTTTATGTAAGCTATGTGCTCCAATTACACCATTCTTGACTGAAGAAATTTATACTAAGTTAACTGGAGAAGAATCAGTTCATTTGGCAAACTTCCCAGTAGAAAATACAGATTTAATTAATGAAACTGTTGAAGAGAGAATGGATTTAGTAAGAGATGTGTGTTCACTTGGTAGATTTGCGAGAGAAGAAGTTAATATTAAAGTTAGACAACCAATTCAAAGTTTAATTCTTCCTAAGAGTGATGAAATGATTATTGGAGATTTACTTCCTGTAATTAGTGAAGAATTGAATGTTAAAGAGGTTGTATTTAAGGATGATATGACTGAGTATTTAGAATATGTTGTTAAACCTAACTTTAAAGTTCTTGGTAAGGCACTTGGGGCAAGGATTAAAGAATTACAAGGATTGCTTCAAAATGCTACTGTTGAGCAAGTTAATAAAATTAATAATGGTGGTTTAATGGTATCTTTAGGGGGAGATGATTTTACAATTACTCCTGAGATGGTACTAATGGAAGTAAAACAAAAAGAAGGATATGCCTCAGCAAGTAATAGTAGAACTTGTGTAGTACTTGAAACTGAGTTAACTGAAGAGTTAATTTTAGAAGGTCTTGCGAGAGAATTTGTCCGTAAAGTACAAAGTTTAAGAAAAGATGCAGATTTTGTAATTACTGATCATATTAAAGTTTACTATAATGGTACACAAAAGATTGATGAGATGTTAGAATCTTGGAAAGATTATGTGATGGGTGAAGTTCTTGGTGAAGAATTAATCAAGGATGAAATGTTAGATGATTATAGTGAAATGAATGATGAGAAGGCTGCTATTAGAGTAGAAAGAATATAAGTAAAAAAGAGTGCTAAGCAAATAAGTTGTTAGCACTTTTTTGATAGATGTAAGAGGTTAAAAAAACATGCTAATAAAATATTATTGGCATGTTTTGTGTTGATTAGTTCAAAATAAAAGCGAATGGTACACGTGATATTATCACATCCATGGTCGCTTATAATATTAATTTATCACAATTTATGTATGATGTCAATTGAACCTTTTTAATTGTTAATCCTTTTTAATGATAGTGTAATTTAATGTATAACTGATGTTATTTCGTATAATTTTATTTATTTAAGTGATAAATATATAGTAAAATAATGTTAATGTTTGGAGTGATTTTAATGATTGAGGAGTATAGTTTATTTAAGTTATTAGAGAAATATGGGATTAATTATAATAATATTTTTGATTCTAAAAAAGATGTACTTATGAATAAGGCGGATTATAGTAAAGTTGAGTATGTTTTATCTTTTTTACGTGGAGAATTAGGCATTAGTAATAAAAATATTGAGAAATGTCCTAGCATTTTATATTGTGGGATTGAAAATATAAAGACTAATTATACATATTTGGAGAATATTGGTTTTAAGGTACTTCGTATTAATAATTGCTTACATGTTTTGGCAACCGACTGTGTTCAGTTACAAGAAACTTATGAATATGTATCTAAGAAATATGGAGAGGATATGGTTCATGAACTTCCAAGTATTTTAAGAATTCCTATTTGGAGAATTAAGCAGGTTGAGGAAGTTGGTGAAGGTAGGTTATCTAGTTATGGTATTTTATCAGTTTGTATCAATGCAACTTTGATTGGTGAAGAAGATGATAGAAGTAAGTTTGTAAAAAGTCAGGATGAATTAAGAGAAGTTATTGCGGTTTGTGATAAGTATGGAATTAAATATCAAAACGGAGGAATGATTTTTAGAAATAGTGCGGCTGATATTGAAAAGGTTGTTGGAGTATGTGAAAATGAGGGGATTAATTATAAGAACGGTGGAGTAATATTTGATGCAAGTCCTAGTAATATTTTAAGTATTATTGAGGTATGTAAAAAGTATGGAGTTTCATATAAACAAAGTAGTTTAATATTTTTAAAATCGGCTTATGAAGTTGAGAAAATAGTTCTTGCGTGTAGAGAATGTGGTGTTTCTTGTAATAGTGGAACTGTGTTTGAGAAAGATGCAGATAATATTCGAAGTGTCGTTGAGGTGTGTTGTAAGTATGGAATTTCCTATCAAGATGGTGGAATGATCTTTAGACATAGTGCAACAGAAATTGAAGAGGTTGTTAAAGTTTGTTTAGAATTAGGAATTAATTATAAAAACGGTGGAGCAATATTTAGAAGAAGTGCTGATGAAATAAGAGAAATTGTAAGAATATCAGAAAAGTATGGAATTAATTATAAAGATGGGGGAGTTATTTTTAGTAGAGTTCCTGATGCAGTTGAAAGAATTGCAGAAGTATGTCAAGAACTTGGAATTTTTTATCAAGATGGTGGAACAATTTTTAGAAGAAAGTTTTATGAGATTAGAGAAATAGTTGACGTTTGTAAAAAATATGGAGTTAATTATGCTAAAGGTGGAGAAATATTTAGAAAACATGCTTCAGAGGTTGAGAGTATTATTTTAGTTTGTCAGGAGTTAGGAATTGACTGCAGTGAGGGAGGAAATGTCTTTGAACGAGATGCTGATGAAATAAGAGATATTGTCAAAGCTTGTAAAAAACATGGAATTGATTATAGCAAATCAAGTGTTATTTTTTGTAGGACGGCTTTAGAGATTGAGCAAATTGTTGAGGTTTGCAAAAGAAAAGCGATAAACTATAAAAAGAGTAATATGGTTTTTGGAAAAACGGCAATAGAGGTTGAAAAGATTGTTGATGTTTGTTGTCAATATGGAATTAATTATAAAGATGGGGGAGTTGTCTTTTATAGATGCAGTGAGGATATTAGAAAGACTGTAGAAATTTGTATAAAGCATGGAATTGAATATAAGAATGGCGGTAATATTTTTAAGAGGAATCCTGATGAAATAGAAAAAATTGTTGCTCTTTGTAAAAAACATGGAATTAGGTATAAAAACGGAGGAACTGTATTTGCACAAATTGCAGAAGAAGTTGAGAAAATGATTGAGGTATGTGAAAAATATGGAGTTTCGTATAAAAGAGGTGGAACAGTATTTAATAAGCCGGCTTTAGAGATAGAACAAATTATTTCTTATTGCGAAGAAAAGAAGATTCCTTATAAAAATGGTGGGACTGCTTTTACGAGAAATCTTAGTGAGTTAAAGAAAACTGTTGAGATGTGTGAGGAGAAAGGAATTAACTATTCTAAAGGTGGAGTTGTTCTTGAGAAGAGTGCTATAGATATTGAGAAAACTGCTGAAGTATGTGAAAAATATGGTGTTAAATATAAGGATGGTGGTTCTGTTTTCTTAGCCGTTACTGATCAACTGGAAGGTATTATTTTGGTTTGTATAAAGTATGGAATAAATTATCAAAAGGGTGGAACTATTTTTCAAAGTAAAAAAGAGGATATTGAAGAGATTGTAGGTATTTGTAAAGAGGTTGGAATTCCGTATGAGAATGGTGGTAATGTTTTTTCGAAGAATGGTAGTGAGGTAAGAAAAATAATAGAGGTTTGTGAGAAACATGATATTGATTATAAAAAGGTGAGTTCAATCTTTAGAAGAAATGCTGCTGAAATTGATTCAATAGTAGATATTTGTAAAAGATATAATGTTGATTATAAGAGTAATAGTTCTATTTTTCAGAATGGTCCGGAAGTTACAGAAGAATTAATTAAAATTTGTCAGGAGAATGGAATAGAGGCTAAGGGAACAGTATTTTCTACTAATCCAACTAAACTAAAAGAAAGTATTAGGTATGTTAAGGAAAATTATGGAGATGGTTTGCTTAAAAGACTTATTGTTGTTCAAAACCCAAATAGATTAAAACAAGTGCTTCCATATTTTGAAGAGAAAGGTTATTTAGAAGGATTACTTAAAGGAACATTAGTGTTGTCACTTACTTTGGATGAGTTTAAAGAGCGGGAACAAATTCTTAAAAACAGAGGAGAAGAAGTATTAGTAGATGGCAAATTTAATAAAATATTTGGTTTAGATAAAAAGCGTTATAAGTTGTTGGGTGGAGAAATTTCTGCTATTAAAAGTGGTAAAAAGTAGAGAAACTAATTGAATGTTAGTTTCTTTTATATGAGTATTTTTTATTTGTGATATTTTACTCTTTATAGTAAAATATTAATAGAGTATTTTTTAGTAAAGAGTAAAAGGATAGGCGATATTTATGAATATAGATTTTGGGAAAATAAGAGAGATTTATGGAGAAGATGCTTTAATTTCTTGTAATGATAATTTGGATGATTTGGTTAAAAATATTAATTATTTGATAAAATTGAGGTTTGATGATTACGCGGATATCATTGAAAGATTTCCTCTTGCGTTTGTAGATGACCATGAAGTCGTGAAAGAAAAAATAGATGCTTTAGTGGGCAGATTAGGAAATGATTATGTTGAAAAGTTAAGTGAAGATATGGGATTATGGGAGGAACTATTATGATGGAGGATATTTCTATATCACAACTTTTTCGGGGGTATGGGCTTGATTATGGAGCCCTTGATATGGAGCAGAGGGATGCTTTAGATAGACAAGGTAATGTTGATGATATTAAAAAGACGTTGGATTTTTTAGTTAATACAATGGGAGTAGATCCTAGAAGAATAGAAAAGTGTCCTAGTGTATTGTATTTCAATACTAATTGTGTTGAAAGAAATTTTAAGAAGTTATTAGAATTAGGACTTAATAGAGAAAAGATTGTTGGATGTTTACATATTTTAAGTAGTGAGCCAGAAGTTTTGGACAGTACATATAAGTATGTTAGAGATCATTATGGTTTTGAAACTTTTAATAAAAATGTATCTATTTTAGGGGTTCCTGTTGGAAGAATTAAGGAAATAGAAGATAAGTTTTCTTCTAAACTTAATAAGCAAGCAATACTTAGTGCAGCCATTACGACGCTTAGAATGGCAGAAATTTCTACTATTTTGATGGTATGTGAAGAAAAAGAAATTGAAGTAACTGGAAGTTTCTTTCAAAAAGGTGTTGGAGAAATTGGAGAAATCATTAATATTTTTCAAGAGTTTGGAATAGAAATTGCGGGCAGTGCGTTTAGAAAAAGTTCCTATGAAGTTCGAAAAATTATTAATATTTGTCAAGGAAAAGATGTTGAGGTTACAGGAAGTGTATTTTTAAAAGATGGCGATGAAGTCGCTAAGATTATTGATACTTGTAGGAAGAGAGAGATTCCGATAACTGGAAGTGTTTTTAGAAGAGATGCGTTAGAAATAGATGATATATGTGATACATGTGAAGAACTTGGGATAGAAGTAAGTGGAACTGTATTTTTAAGAACGGCTGATGAAATTAGAAGAATTCATTCAGTATGTCAAAAGTATGATATTGCAATTACGGCCAGTGTATTTAAAAAGAGTGCTAGTGAGATTGAGGATATTACGAAAGTATGTGAGAGATTTGGTCTTGATGTTAGTAGTACGTTGTTTAAGAAAAGTGCTGGTAGTTTGGAAAAGAGTATGGAGTATGTAAAAAATAATTATGGTAGTATGTATATGACTCCATTAATCGTGGTTACTGATTCAAATCATTTACAAAGAGTATTTCCTTATTTAGAAAGTAAAGGTACACTACCGGCTGTTATTGCTTCTCCAGCAATATTGACATTAAAATATGATGAGATGCTTGAAAGAGAAAAACTTATTAGTTCAATAGGAGAAGAAGATGTTGTTAATGAGAGATTTAATCCGATTTATGGATTGAGTAGAAAGAAGTATGATGAAAAAACGAAGAGTGTTACACCTATAAAAGGAGTTGGGACTAAATGAAAGATCCAGAATTTGTTGATTTAAGGAATAAGTTTTTTACTGGTGTTTTTGTGGCATTACTTTTTGCAATTCCTTTATTTATTTTTATGTATAAAACTTATATTAGTAGTGATGCACTGACAATGATTAATAATAATAAGTCTTTTGTGATGTTGGTAGTTAGTAATGATTGTAGTAATTGCAAGTTAGTTGGTGATTTACTTAAGGATAATGATATTAAATTTGTTAAAGTTAATAAGGATACTAATAAGGACTATAATACAATAATGTCAAGAATGGGGATTACTAATAAAAAAGAGGAGTTTCCAGTAGTTATTTATGTTGAGAAAGGAAAGATGAAGGCTAATTTATTTAGTATAAGTACAGAGGAGAAATTACTTCAGTTTATTGAATTTCATCAACTTGGTGATTTAGCGGGATAGTTATTGTTTTTGAATTTTATTTAAGGTATAATTGTGATAGATAAAGAGGTGCAGATAATATGAGTGAACTTGTGGCACTAGTTACTGGAAGTAACCGAGGAATTGGTAAAGCAACGGTTGAAGAGTTTGCGAAAAAAGGTATTAATGTTGTGATTAATTATTGTCATCATGAAGATGAGGCATTAGAGTTTTTAGATTATATCGGAAATACTTATGGTGTTGATTGTATGGCTGTGAAATGCGATGTTAGTTGCGAAGAAGAAGTTGAGAAAATGATTGATTCAGTGATTGATCATTTTGGAACAATTGATATCTTAGTTAATAATGCCAGTGTTTGTAAGGATGCACTTTTATTGGATAAGACAGTTAAACATTTTAGAAGAATTTTAGATGTTAATTTGATTGGAACTTATTTGTGTAGTAAGTATGTTGGAAAAGTGATGTTAGAAAAGAAGAGTGGACAAATTATTAATATTTCTTCGACTAATGCGTTAGATACTTATTATCCAGAAAGTTGTGATTATGATGCGTCTAAGGCAGGTGTTATTTCACTTACACATAATTTGGCTAGAGAGTTTGCACCAAATATAAGAGTTAACTGTGTTTGTCCAGGATGGGTTAAGACTGATATGAATAAAGATTTGTCAATTGAGCAAATAAATGAAGAAAGAAAAAACATTTTACTAGGAAGATTTGCGGAGGCTGAAGAGATTGCTAAGGTGATAAGTTTTTTAGTAAGTGATGATGCAGAGTATATAAATGACTCAATAATTAGGGTTGATGGTGGAAAATACAACGGGTAAGATAAGGAGTGCAAATATGTATCAAGAATTAGGAATTCATGATGATGTAGTAGAATTAATTAATCGTTGTGAAAAAGAATGTTTAACAGAGTTTGAGCAGATTGATGAAATATGTATGAAAAATAGTTTGAATGTGTTAAGTAGTTTTCATAGAAATAGAATTTCAGAGGCACATTTTAATTCAACTACTGGGTATGGTTATAATGATTTAGGAAGAGAAGCAATAGAAGCGGTATTTAAAGATGTTCTTGGAGCGGAGGATGCTTTGGTAAGAAATCAATTTGTTTCTGGTAGTCATGCGTTAAATGTATGTTTCTTTGCATTGCTTCGTCCGGGAGATTTACTTTTAAGTATTTGTGGTAAACCATATGATACGTTGGATGAGGTAATTGGTATTAAGGAAAATACTAGTTCATTAATGAGTTATGGAATTAAGTATGATCAGATTGAGTTAGTTAATGATGATTTTGATTATGAAAAAATAGCAAATTATATTTCTACTCATAAAGTAAAAGTAGTTGAAATTCAAAGAAGTAAGGGATATTCAACGAGAAAGAGTTTGAGTATTGAAAAGGTTGAAAAAGTAGTTAAGTTAATTAAGTCAATAGATAGTAACGTTATAGTTATGGTTGATAACTGTTATTGTGAGTTTGTTAGTGAAGTTGAACCTGTAAGTGTTGGTGTTGATGTTATGGTTGGCTCTTTAATTAAGAACTTAGGTGGAGGAATTGCTCCTAATGGGGCTTATATTGCGGGACGTCATGATTTAGTTGAATTATGCGGAGAACGTCTTACTTTACCAGGTGAAGGAAGAGAAGTTGGACCAACTTTAGGTATTAATAAACAAATACTTCAAGGATTATATATGGCTCCAAGTGTTGTTGCAGCATCACTAAAAACAGCAATTCTAACTAGTAAAGTAATGGAGGAGTTAGGATTTGAGGTTGAACCTAAATATAATGAGAAACGTGTTGATATTGTTCAGAATATTATATTTAGAGATCCAGATAAATTAATTGAATTTACACGTGGTATTCAACAGGCTTCAGCAATTGACTCAAATGCAATAGTTGAAGCAAGTGATATGCCTGGTTATCAAGATAAAATAATTATGGCAAGTGGTTCATTTACACAAGGGTCTTCAATTGAACTTTCATGTGATGGACCAATTAGAGAACCATACATTGGATATATGCAAGGATCTCTTACATATCCGTATGGGAAATTAGGTTTGATGAAAGCAGTCGAAAGAGTGCTTCATAAATAAAAAAGGAAGGAGAGAGTGTGAATGTATAACAATTATGATACTTATGGAAGCTATAGTAGTTATGATAGCTATGGAGCAATCGGAGGTATTCTTGCTGGAATTGGAATTTTAGTTCTAATTATTGGTTTGATATCTTTAGCAATTGCTATATTAGGTATTATTGGTCAATGGAAGGCTTTTAAGAAGGCTGGAAAAGGCGGATGGGAAGCAATTATTCCATTCTACAACACAGTTGTTTGTTGCCAAATCTCAGGAGTAAATCCATGGTGGGTATTAATTTACTTACTTGGTAGTTTTGTATTAAACATTATTCCAGTTATTGGTTCATTAGCCTCTATGGCATTATCTGTTTACTTCATAATCTTGTTAAATGTAAGTGTTGCAAGAAGTTTTGGTAAAAGTGACGGATATGCTGCTGGATTAATCTTCTTATCACCATTCTTCTGGTTTGCATTAGGTGGCAAAAATGCTCAATATGCAGGACCTAGACCAATGAATGATGTAGTATTAAACTTTGTTAATGAAAAAATCTTTAATAAAGGTTCACAAACTAACAATGCTACAACTACTACAGTTCAATCTACAGTAGCACCAGAAGCACCTGCTCAAGCAGAAGTTAAATTCTGTACAGGATGTGGTTATAAGATTACTAACGGTGAAAAGTTCTGTCCTAGTTGTGGAAAAGAAGTTCAATAATGAAAAAGAATATTTTCGAATATTCTTTTTTCTTTTGAATATTATTTAAATGAAGAGGAGGAAGAAGCATGATTAGTAGACAGGGATTATGGTACTTAACATTATTTAGTTTAATATTAGTTTTAAGTGTTTATTATATTACAATGCCAAATGATTTACTTAAGAGTAGTAGTACAAAAACAGATGAACAAGAAGAGGTAACAACAACAGTAGAAGAAGTGGATTCTTTATTAGCGTTAAGAGTTAGTTTAGAAGAAGAAAGACAGTCTTCAATTGATGATTTACAAGAGCAATTAGTAAGTGATGTGTTGGGAACAGAAGAGAAGAATAATATATATGAACAGTTGAAGTATTTAAATGAAATTCAAAGTAAGGAAGAAGATATTGAGAAAAAAATAAAGAACACTTATAATGTTAATTGTTTTGTAAAGATTGATAATTCTAATGCAGAAGTTGTGTGTGTTTCAAATGAGCATGATAATACTTTGGCAAATAATATTATGCGTCTTATCCAGAGTGAATATAAAAATAAAATGTTTGTAACAGTCAAGTTTCAGAAGAAGTAATTTAACGTACTAAAAGGGTACGTTTTTTCATATATTGTTTTAGGTGATTATGATTGATAAAGAGTAAGGCTATTAGAAAGATATTTATTACAACAATAACAATGTTTATATTATTAACGGTTTTTTCGATATCAATGATTCAACAAGATGATGAGTTAAGAGTTAATGTTGAAGTGGTTGAGGATCTTATGTATTCTACTAATGATATATATTTGCTTAATGAAAATGATTATTTGGTTAAGACTAATTTGTTATTAGATGATGATAGTTGTGAGAATAATGTGGTGAAAGTTTTAAGTAATTTAATTATTTCTGATACAAATATATTTAGTAATGGACTTAATGGGGTGATACCTGAGGGAACGAAGGTTAATCAAGTGATATGTGGGAGTGAACTTGTAACAGTTGATTTTTCTAAGGAGTTTTTGAATGTTGATGAAGAGTTAGAAAAACAGATGATTTCATCGATTGTTTATAGTGTTTTGGGTGTGGGTGATTTAAAGGGTGTTAGTATTTTGGTGGAAGGGAAGAATTTAGCGGAATATCCTAACTCTCATGAAGCACTTAATTTGGTACTTGATAAGAGTGTTGGGATAAATAAGGAATATTATTTGAAGTCGCGAGATAATATAAATAGTGTAGTGGTTTATTATTTGGAAAGCATTGAAGATGAAATTTATTATGTGCCGGTTACTAAGTATGTAAATGATGAGAGTGAGAAGATTAAAATTATTATTGAGGAGTTGACAACTAGTTATATTCATGAGGCAAATTTGATGAGTTTTTTGAATAGTAAGGCTAGATTGTTGGAATATAGAGAAGAAAATGATGTGCTCTTTTTAAATTTTAATGAGTACTTATTTGATAGTAATGATAAGGTGTTGGAGGAAGTGATTTATAGTATTGGATATTCTGTTTTTGATAATTATGATGTTTCGATGGTGATGTTTGAGGTTAATGGGGAAGAAGTTGGCTTTGTTAGTAGAAAATAATATTTTTAAAAAAAGTACTTGAAATATAAGTACTTTTATTGTATAATTTAACTTGTCAGTTGTGATATGTCTGCGTAGCTCAGCTGGATAGAGCAATCGCCTTCTAAGCGATCGGTCAGGCGTTCGAGTCGCCTCGCGGACACCACTTATAGTAATGAAGCACTGTAATGGTGTTTTTTTGTTTATAAGGAATTTTCTCTTTATAAAGAACAATAAAGGAGTGGATTTTTGTCCACTCCAAAAAGAATCACAAAAATATGAAATTTAAAATTAAGTATTTTATTTCAGATTTTTTGTAAATAAATTTTTTAAGGATTTTAAAATTTGATTTATGAATTTTCTTTTCTAATAAATCAAGAAGAATTTTTTGAAAACGTTTGCGAAGGGCATCGTAAGAAATGAAATCAAACTTTTTAAAGACATTGGAATTACCCATTGTTCCTTCGGTAACAATAGCGTGAATGTGTGGGTGCCATTTCATATCTCTACTATAAGTATGTAAAACAGCAATAATACCTGGAATATAGTTTTGAGATTTATATTTATCTTTAAACCAAGAAAGAATGGTCTTGGAAACTGCTTGGAATAAAACATCAATAAGGGTTCTATCTTTTCTAAAAAATCCCAAAGAAAATCTGAGATAGTAAAAACAATAGGTCTAATATTAAGGTTAGGATTATCTAAAAAAAATATCCCAATGATTATTAAAAATATCTTTTAATCTAAATTTAATAGTTTTATCGTTGTAAAAAGTAGTGTTATACCATTCAATTTCTTCTATCATATTCATCACAATATTAGTGTATCAAATTATGTTTATGGCCGAAAGGCGAGAATTAAAATGTAAATTGTTATTTCATTTTAATTCTTTTCTTGTTTACTAAAGAAGTATTTTTTGGTTAAAAAAAGGTTAGTTTACATATTTTGTGTCAAATTATGTCGTTTTTTGTCAAAAATTGAAAAAAATGTGGTGAATTTGTTGTTTACAACAAAAAAGTGTGTTATTATTTATTTAGAGATTGGTTCTAGTACCTTTGTTTATTTTTCTGTAAAGGTCCTTTTATCATACTCACGCGCATGATGTTCCAATCTCTACAAAAGGAAGAAACGAAAGTTTCTTCTTTTTTTTGTATATAAGGAAAGTGTGTTTTTTAAAAGAAACTAAAAAAGACATAGTTTTAATAATTATGTCATAACAAAAAGAACTAAGACCTATCTATTTAAAATTTTCGATAGGTATCATAGTGCCATTACAGTAAGGACATTCCATTTTAGGAGTGTCTTTCTTTTTAATAAATTTTAGAAATCCTATGTGTTCATTAATGATGAAACAAGGGACAGGGTCCAGTTTATTACATTTTTTACATTTAAAAATATAAATTTTTTCATCTTTGCCAAAATAAGATTGAGCATTCTCTAAAAGTCTTTCAACTTCTTTTTCTTGTTTAGTCATGATATACCTCCTATGTATAGATACTATTATAGTATATCATCATATTTTGACAAACTGGACAATTAAGTGGATCAGATTTGAAAGATAATAATATCAAAGAACGCCAATTATTTAACTTTCTCTTATAATCAATTTTTTTTGGTTAGTAATTTGATAACATCAATTTTTAAAATCGTTGAATTATGATAAGCACCATAAAATCTTATTTGTTTAAAGTTATAATCAGGAATATGGATGATTAATATTGAAATGAATTCGAATGCATGAATCTTTTCAATGATAATTAAATCATCATTGTGTCTTTGATACCAAAAGGTTACAAACTCTCCATCATAATCAATAATTCTAGATTCCGCCATAACAGGTCTAGAGACATAACAACAAACATATTTAATTAAATCAGTATATGATTTAAATTTAGAAGGAGGAGCGAATACGTAAAAATCTTCTTTATGTTTTAGATACATTTCGTTTTTAACTTTTCTAAATTCATTCTTTCCAATATCTTCTTCTAACATATCAAGAAGTACTTTCATAAATCTTTTTCAAAAAGATGGGTATGAGAAGAAATCAATTTTAACAAATTCTTTATATTTATTAGAAATACCACCATCCATTAAAATCATATGAATATGAAGATTAAAAATTAAACTTCTACCAAAAGTATGAAGAATAGAGATATAAGCAGGAATAATGTCTTTCTTTTTATATTTTTCTTTAGTCCAATAATTAACAGTAATAGAAACTGCTTTAAAAAGATAGTTAAACCTTTTTCTATCTTGTCTAAAATATACTCTTAATTCATCAGGAATAGTAAAAACAATATGTCTATGTTTACATTTAAATAATTTAGAAAAAATTGAAGTTTCTCTTTGTTTATTATATTTATTGCCACAAGAAGAACACATTCTTGACTTACAAGTATGAGGAACGATTTTTTCATTACCACAGTCAGGACATTTAAAGATAGCAGAACCTAAATCCCAGGTTTTACATTTAAGCATTCTACTAACGTTAGTAAAAACAACATCTCTAATACTAATATTAGGATAAGCTTCTAAAAACTTATTCCACCAATCTTTAAATATCTGTTTGATAGTAAAGATAGTTTTTCTGTTTTTAACTTTATCTTCATACTTAATAAAATCTTTATTATTTTCAGTACATATTATCATAATTACATCACAATATTATTTTAGTACAAAAGAAAACAACCACAAAGTGGTTGGCGAATGAAATTTATTTCATTCTTTTTTTAACAAAAAATACCGATATTAATCGATATTTGTCACTTCTAGAAAGTAATATACTTTAT
>CAYXZZ010000011.1:0-30304 GCA_964470055.1 uncultured Mycoplasma sp. | reverse complement strand
AATTGCTTAAAAGGTATTATATATGTTTTAAAAACTTATTGCACATTAATTGTGCGCTTCATATTTTAAAATACAAAAGAAAAATAAATAGATTAAGCAGCATATTTTCCTTGTAAAAATGAAAATATGTGATATAATATAACCAGAAAGGAGTGGGAAACGAATAATTTCCCACTCTTATTATTTAGGAGGTGAACTAATGACAGAACAAGTAGCAGCACTTGTGAATGAAAATATTAAGGAACTAGGAGTATTTGTATCAGATGCCTACATTTCAGAAGATGAAGGTAAAAAGATATTTAATATTGAACTAGACAGTGAGGAAATAATTGATTTAAATAAAATAACTGAAGCCTCAAGAATAATAAACAAAATCATGGATAAAAATGTAAATTTACTAGAAGATGCAGATGAACTAGACATTTTTTCAAAAGAGAAGGGAGATATCGAATAATGAACGCAAAAGAGTTCAAAAAAGCCTTAGACAATATTGTAAAAGAAAAAGACATTGATCCGGAAGTAGTATATAATGCTATGGAATTAGCACTTACTTCTGCTTACAAAAAGAATTTTAATTCAAAAACAAACGTAAAAGTATTATTTGATCGTGCAACAGGAGAAATTAAAGTATATTCATTTCTTACAGTTGTTGCAGATGACAAGATGACAAAAGAAGAATATGAAGATTATCTATTTGAACAATATTCTGAGGGTGACGAAGAAGAGGAAGAAGATACAACACCAGTTGAAGGAGAAGAGGGTGAACAAGAAGTAAAAGAAACAATTTCTTACTTTAATCCTGAAACTGAAATCAAATTAACAGAAGCAAAGAAATTAGACAAGACATTAGAAATTGGAGACACAATTGATACAGAAGTAACTCCAAAAGATTTTGGTCGTGTTGCTGCTTCAACTGCTAAACAAGTAGTAGTACAAAAAATTAGGGAAGCAGAAAGAAATAGTATTATGGATGAGTTTGGTGACAAACAAGATGAATTATTGATTGGAACAGTAGCCTTAGAAGATACTGATAATTATTTCATTGACTTAGGTCGTACCAATGGTATCTTACCAAAGAAAGATATTATTCCAGGTGAAAAAATTGAAATGGGTTCTCAAATTAAAGTTTACGTATCAAAAGTAGACAACAATGGAAAGAACTTACTTATCCTATTAAGTAGAGCACATTTTGGTTTTGTAAAAAGACTATTTGAACTTGAAATTCCAGAAATCAATGATGGAACCGTAATGCTATATAGTGTTGCAAGAGATGCTGGAAATAGAAGTAAAGTAGCAGTTTATTCAGAAAATCCACAAGTTGACCCAATTGGTGCTTGTATTGGTGAAAAAGGTTCAAGAATTGCTCGTATTATTGAAGAATTACATGGAGAAAAATTAGATGTAGTTAAATATGATAAAGACCCAGCAATCTTCATTGAAAATGCCCTATCACCTGCTAAAGAATTAACAGTTGCAATTACCGATCCAAAGAAACAAGAAGCAATGGTTATTGCTGATGGAGACAATTTCTCTCTAGCAATCGGTAAAAAAGGACAAAATGCTCGTTTAGCATCTAAATTAACTCATTACAAAATTGATATTAAAACAACTGAACAAGCAAGAGAAGCAGGAATCAATTTTAGATAATTGGAGGTATCTATGAAAGTAAAAAAAATACCTTTAAGAACATGTGTTATCACAAAAGAACAACTACCAAAACAAGAACTTTTACGTGTTGTTAGAACACCAGAGGGAGAAGTTAAAGTAGACTTAACTGGAAAATTAAATGGTAGAGGAGCATATATTAAGAAAGATGTTGCAGTCCTAGAAAAAGCAAAAAAAACAGGATTACTTGCTAAGAGATTAGAATGTAGCATTGACGAAACAGTATATGAAGAAATAAAAAATATTATAGAAAAGTGAGGTGAGTCTTTATGATGACTTTAGAAGACTATGCATTAGACGTGAGTAAGTCAGTTGAAGAAATCATGGCTTTATGTGATAAGTTAGATATAAAATATGATGACGAAAACTCATTGTTAAATGAAACAGATATTATCTTACTTGATAATGAACAACAAGATTCAGAAGACTATGTAACGCTAGGAGATGAAGCCGCTCTAGAAGAACAACGTCTTGAAGAAGAAGTAGAAGATATAGCCGAAGAGCTTGCATTAAATACAAAATTTGATTTAGAAAACTCTCAAAGTTTTGAGAAAGTTAAACCTAAAGCGGCAAAAAAGACTGAAAATCCTAAAAAGGACTTTCTAAAAGAAAGAAAAAAAATGTACAAGCATCGTGAAAAATTACAAAGTAACGAAGCAGAACAAGACGCAAACGTAGTTTTATACAAAGATGGAATGAGTGTTTCTGATTTAGCACATTTGTTAGAAGTAGCACCAGTAGAAATAGTAAAAAAATTAATGGGACTTGGTGTAATGGCCAACATAAATCAAGCAATTGATTATGATTCAGCCGAAATTATTGTTTCTGAATACAATAAGACTTTAAAAAAAGAAGAAACAGCCGACATTTCTAATTTTGAAAACTTTGAAATAGAAGATAGAGAAGAAGATTTAGTTGAACGTCCACCAGTAGTTACAATTATGGGACACGTTGACCATGGAAAAACAACTCTTCTTGATGCTATTAGAAAGACTAATGTTGCAGGTGGAGAAGCCGGAGGAATTACACAAGCAATCGGTGCTTATTCAGTAAAATGTAATGACAAGTTAATTACTTTTATTGATACCCCAGGTCACGCTGCGTTCACTGAAATGCGTGCTCGAGGAGCATCTATTACAGATATTGTAATTATTATTGTTGCTGCTGATGATGGAATCATGCCTCAAACTAAAGAAGCAATTGATCATGCTAAAGCCGCAGGATGTCCAATCATCGTTGCCATTAACAAGATTGACAAACCAGAAGCAAACTTTGAAAGAATCATGACAGGTTTAGTTGAAAATGGCTTAACTCCAGAAGAATGGGGTGGAGACATTATTGTTAATAAGATTTCTGCTAAAACAGGTCAAGGAATTAGTGAATTATTAGAAAACATCTTGCTAGTTGCTGAAATGGAAAACTATAAAGCAAATCCATCTCGTTATGCAACAGGAGCCGTAATTGAATCTAAAAAAGATAGTAAAGTAGGTTCAACCGCAACACTTCTTATTCAAAATGGTACTCTTCGCTTAGGAGATCCAATTGTTATTGGAAATTATTTTGGTAAAGTAAGAACTCTAAAAAATGATAAAGGACAAAGTATTGTTGAAGCAGGACCATCAACTCCAGTAGAAGTAACTGGTATTTCAGAAGTACCAAGCGCTGGAGACAAATTTATGGCATTTGAATCAGAAAAGCAAGCCAAACAAATTGCCGAGGCAAGAACTCTTCGTTCAAAAGGAACAGATACTAACTTTAGTGGAATGAGTCTAGATGATTTATTTGGACATATTCAAGAAGGCGGTAAAGAAATTAATGTAGTTCTAAAAGCCGACGTAAATGGAAGTCTAGAGGCTGTAAAAAATGCCTTAGAAAAAATTGATGTTGAAGGAGTAAAAGTAAAAGTTATTCGTTCAGCAGTAGGTGCCATTACTGAAAGCGATATCGTTTTAGCATCTGCATCACATGCATTAATTATTGGGTTTAATGTTCGCGGTTCAGGAAAAACTCTTGATACTGCTAAAGAATATGGAATTACAATTAAAACATATGACATTATCTATAAGGTAGTAGAAGAAATGGAAGCTGCTATGAAAGGTATGTTAGATCCAGAATTTGAAGAAAAAGTAGTTGGAACTCTAGAAATTAGACAAATATTTAAATTTTCTAAAGTTGGTCTAATCGCTGGTTGCCATGTCACAAATGGAACTGTTAAAAACGGCCAAAAAGCACGTATCATTAGAGATGATGTTGTAGTATACAATGGTTCAATCAAATCTCTTCAACATGAAAAAGATCAAGTTAAAGAAGTTAAGAAAGATATGGACTGTGGATTAACTCTAGAAAATTGCCAAGACTACAAAGAAAATGATATTATTGAAGTCTACGAATTAGTAGAAATAAAAAGATAATAAACATCAGGAGCCTAAATGAAAACACAAAAAGAAATTGATACTTTAAAAAGACAAGTTATCAGGACAGAGCTTTTAGATGACAAAACATTATTAGTTGTAAGTAAAAGTGAAGAGGATAAGTATCCAGTAGTATCAGTTAAATACATGGAAAATAACCAACCTCATGAAAGAAATATTGCTCATCTTACACCAGAAACAATCATAAGGCACAATGATAGAATGGTTGCTATTTTACTTCCTAGTGGTAAAGTAATAAAGAAACCAAAAGTTGTAAGTATTTATGACGTAAGAAAACATGATTTCACAAGCCAAGAATTATTAAGAATGGACTATGAAATATTTTCTAAAAGTGGTGCAAAAGTAAAACAACTAATAAATAAGTAGTAAATAAAGGAGGTCTTCTAATATGGCAAACAATGTAAAAATAGAAAGACTAAATCATGCTTTCCAAGAAGAAATAAGTATGATTTTAATGACAGAAATCAAAGACGAAGATATTAAATTTGTCACAATTACAGGAGTAGATATAACATCTGATTTAAGTTTCGCAAAAGTATATTTCACAGTATTAGATGATACTAAAAAAACAAGTACTTTAGAAGCCTTAAATAAAGCATCATCATTTATCCGTGGTGAATTATCAAAAAGAGTAGAGATTCGTCATACTCCAGAATTAAAATTTATTTATGATACATCAATAGAATATGGAAATCATATTGAAAAAATAATTGAAAAGATTAATGAAGAAAAATAAAAATAGCTCATACATCATTGTATGGGCTTTTTTAAATAAAAAAAGAAAATAAACTCATTATTTGTCACTTCTAGAAAGTTATTTACTTTATATCATCTTATGTTAAATCAATTATATCAAGTGCTTTAAGATGGTGTAAATACTATATTTTTTTACTTTACACTTGTTGGCACATAAGGCTAATTTTTAAATAAAAATAACTTTATCGCCGTCAAAAATTTATTTTTTATATTACTATTATTGGGAATGTCGAAGAGTTTTATACTTTAATTTTCAGTCAAAATAAGCCGTCAATTATTTTGATTTCTTTTTATATCAACATTTTCCAAACATAATGTATAAAGTAGGTTACTTTATATATGGAAGGAAAGAAAATTTATGGAAAAACAGAGACAAACAAAAGTCATTACTATTGTGGCATTGGTAGTAGCAGTATTTGGAATTTCATTAGGTTTTGCGGCATTTTCAAATATTTTAACTATTTCATCAAGTGCGACAGTAAAGCCTGATGCTTTATCATTTAGTGTACGATTTTCATAGTACAAGTCAATTAACAGATCCTGTAACTGCAACAGGAACAAATAATGCAACTGGAGAGGATGCAACTATTAGTGATACGACCATCTCTGGTTTAAAAGCCAACTTCACTGTACCAAAGCAAAGTGTAACATATACTTTTTATGCACATAATGTAGGATTATATATTGCATATTTAAGAAGTATTAATTTTAATGATGGAAAAAGTTGTGCAGCAACATCTATTGATACAACAGAGTCATTAGTTACTGCAGCCTGTGATGATATCAGTTTATCAGTAACAGTAGGAAGTACAAGTGCGTCGGAAGATGTAGAGGTTGTTGGCCATAGTTTAGCAATCGATGCTTACGAACAAGTAGTAGTTACAATCACCTATGCATTAGATGGAGTTGTTATAATATCGACATCATAATTTCTGGTCATTCCTATATTCTTGCCTCTACGGATGACGATACAAATGGCGGTACTGCTAGTGGAGCAGATTGATTATTAAGGAAGTATATTATGGAAACATAAAACAATTTTAATTGATAACGACATGGTTTTGCTTATTATGATATTTTTTGAGAGACACAAAATATAAACATGTGATATGAATCTCGTTTCTTAGACATAAAAACGAGGTTTTTATATGGGAAAATTAAGTTGTGGAGAAAAAATAGTTTTGTACAATGATAAAAAGTCAGAATTATCAACAAATTCAATTTCTAAAAATATGGAATTCAAACATCTGGAGTAAATTGCTTAGTAAAATCAATAAATATACAAGGATATAATATTTTAAGAACTAATAAAATAAAGTTTATGCTAAATATGAAAAACAAAAAGAATATGAATATATTATGCTCATCCATATGTTTTGAAGAAAAAACAATAGAATGCCTGAAAAGTGAATATCGCAAGAAACACTAATAGATGAAATATATAATTTATAAATAAAATAGAAAATTGTATAATTAATTACTCAATGACTATGTTTGACTACAAAAGTTCAATATGATATTATCGGAAATACAAAACACCTACATTTTATGTAATGAAATGTATGAACACGTAATGTTTCATTTCTAAAATTCATAAAAATAATTTTAGTTATTCAACTATCTATCATTTTATGCTACAATATAAAATATAGGAAGGTAGATAAATATGACAAAGACAAGAAAAAAATACAATGATAGTTGGATGTACATTTTATTATTATCAACAATTCTAATATTAACTGAATCAGTAAAGTCATTTAACTTTACATTTATGAATGTTGAATTAACATTTTCATTATTTCTAATACCAGTAATATTCTGGCTAACTAATTACATTACAAAAGTTTATGGTTTTAGAAGAACCTTAGGCGCAATCATAATCTCAATAGTTTCAATGATTATGTTCGTAATACTAATGAGTTTTGCAGTCGGAAAAACAATTGATTTTAGTGTTTTAAGTGGCTCTATTCTAGGATATATAATTAGTCAACTAGTAAATACAATGATTTATAAATTTTTACTAGTAAATACCAATTCCCCATATATTTTAGTTTTACTTAATTACATTTTCGGTTTCATAGTATTTTATATGCTATATACAATTGTTCATTTAGATATAATCATCACTGATACATTCTGGAAATCTTATTTTATAACATTAGGAATTCAATCAATAATGTCTATTGGGTTGACGCTAATCGACAAAAAAACAAAAGTTGGGATGAGTAAGGATGATTAATCCTTACTTTTTTGACATAATCTACTAAAGGGTGATTTACAATGCAATGTTTAAAATGTGGAAAAAACTTAGACGCTCAAACTGAAATTTGTCCAAATTGTGGCAAACATCAACCAGATGCCGCTCCAGTAAAAAAGACCGGTTTAAAATCAATGTTTTCATCAATTTCTCTAATCTTTTTAGTAATTGGTCTTTGTATCACACCATTACTACTAGTATTAATTGCCGTTTTAGCAACCGTTGGAATCATCACTGAAGCATCCGCTCTAGATGTCATATTTCAAATCGGAAAAATATCTCTAGTAATTGCTGGACCACCACTATTAATATCCTTAATATTCTATATTCTAAGTAAGTAAGATACTTAAACATAATTATCACAGTCTTAATATTCATATATCTTTTAATAATCGCATTAATAATAAAGAATAAGAAAGTTACGTAAATTTTATAAAAGGAGAGTAGTACATATGAAAGTATTAGTAAATGTAATTACCACATTTAGATTTGTATATACCTTGTTTTTACCGTTTTTACATACCAGAATTAGTAAATTAGCCTTTTTAATTAGCATTGCCTTAGTATTTCTAACTGATTCTATTGATGGAACTTTAGCCAGAAAATTTAAAGTTCAAACAATCTTCGGCAGTACCATGGACACAATAGCCGACAAAACACTTTCAATCGTTTTAATGTTTTTACTAATCAAGAAAGTTCCAATAATCAGTTTAATGCTAGTAGGTGAAATTATAATTGCCGTAATAAATATCTATTTTGTACTTTGTGGCAAAAAGACTAAATCCAGCCTAATCGGAAAATTAAAAATGTGGTTTTTAGGAATATCTATAATTTTAGGATTTATGAATTACTTTGACATAATAAATTATAAGCTTGTCATCATCGCAACATTCATCACCGGCCTTATCCAAATAGTAACCATAATTGACTACATAGTATCTCTAACCAAACAACAAGAAAAAAATAGTCCTTTCTATCCAAAAGAAAAACATAATTTAACAGAAATCCTTTTTTCAACAGACTATTATTTAAAACAATACAAAATATAAAATTAAGCAAACTAAAAAGTTTGTTTTTTTCTTTCTAAACTGTAAATAATAGTAAAAGGAAATTGTAAAAAAATGGCAAAGTATAATATCTTTGTACTATATAATAAGAAGAGTAGATAAAATGAAAAAAATTCTAGTAATCATCTCAATACTTGCAGTGCCATTACCTTTTCACGTTACTGCAGATGCTTTTAAGGACGGAACTAAGAATTATGAATTGACAAAAAGAGAAGTATCTTGTGCACAAGATATAGAATATCAAGGAACTTTAACTGATGGAACACTTGTTTACATTGCAAAAGAAGCCAAAACTATAGCAGATTCATTCTATACAGTAGGCCAAGATAATACCTGTAAAAAACTTACAACAGAAGAAATCATTAATCTAATTCCAGAAATGAATTATTACTATTATTACACAGCATTTGAAATTGACAATACCACATCAATTAATCGTGAAATCGAAATCATGTATGATGAAGGATATTATCAAAATGATAGAAAATACTACACTTTAGTTGAAAACTTAACCGCAACAGAATTTTTAGCAGGTACATATTATGAGTTCGCTAATTTTACAATTTCTTCAACTGCAACAATTGATCCAAATACCACTTATTACAGTTATGAAGGAAGTGTGTTATATAAAGAGGTCGAAAATCCAATTGCTGAAAATATTTTGAACTATACCGTTATAACAACACAGTCAGTTAGAGAAAAAGAACTTTTAAAACTTTAGATACAAAACTATCTGAAGCACTAAGTAAAAAGGAATATGCAGGATTTGAAATTGTCTCAACTCCTACAGAGAAAGTCTTTTATATACTAGCATATTACATTGGTTATAGTAGAATGGACGTTTATGACACTGATGGAAATCTTCTTTTTGAAAATATTATGGTTTTCATCAATCTTCGACGAACTATACGCTGTTACTAAAGATGATATAACATATATTTACAATCAGAATATGGAAGTTTTATATACAGCTAGAGTTAATTTAAGACTTCAAGAATATGGTTTTTCAAATAACATTAGTTCATTAAGAGCCTTAGAGAATAATGAATTATATCAATTAAAAATAATTGAAACTGATTCTAATCAAACTTCAAATCCAAATCCAGCAGATACTATTACAACAACATTAATATCAGTAATTATTTCTCTTTTAGTCCTAACAGGACTAGTAGTTTTCCAAATTAGGACAAAAAATAAACACGATTAAGCACAATCAAAGTTTTTTTTCTTTTCCAAAAATAATATGATATAATAACAATATTCAATAAAATAGGAAGTGAAATTATGAAAGTAGGACTAGTACTTGAAGGTGGAGCCATGCGTGGATTATATACTTGTGGTGTCTTAGATGTTTTCTTAGATAACAACATTGAAGTTGATTGTTTAATCGGTGTTTCTGCTGGTGCCTTATTCGGAATAAATTACTGTTCCAAACAAAAAGGAAGAGTTTTAAGATACCAAAAGAAATATGTTCAAGACAAAAATTATATGGGCCTAAAACCCCTCTTAAAAACAGGAAACATTATCAATAAAGAATTAGCATACTATGATATCCCCAGAAAATATGACATTTTTGATGAAAAAGCCTTTTCCAAATCAAAAACAAAATTCTATGCTGTAGTTACAAATGTCAATAGTGGAGAAGCCGAATACATCAAAATAACTGACACTAACAAACAAATAAAATATTTTGAAGCAACCGGGGCAATGCCATTTGTCTCAGAGATGATTGAAATTGGCAATGAAAAGTATCTCGATGGAGCCTTAGCAGATAGCATTCCGCTTCTAAAAATGCAAGAGATGGGATATGATAAAATAATTGTAGTCTTAACCAAACCAGCAGGATATAAAAAGAAAAAGCCTCCAAGAACTATCGCAAGTAAAGTATATAAAGACTATCCAAACTTAGTTGAAGCCATCAATACTAGACATATCCGCTATAATGAAACAATTGATAAAATTGCTGAACTAGAAAAAAATAAAGAAATAATTGTTATACGACCTTCAAAAACAGTTAAAATGAGTCGAATCGAAAAAGACCCAAACAAACTTCAAGAAATGTATGATTTAGGAGTTAGCGATGCCAATCAAAGCTTAGATAAATTAAAAGAATATATAAATGAGTGAAAAAACAAGAAAAGATTGAAAAACTTCTCGAAAAATAAGATCAAAAGTAGATGTTAAATCTGCTTTTTCTGTGTTACAATATATAACGAAACAACAAAAGTACTAGAAAAGGATGTGGAATTATGGCATTTATCGAATTTAAGAATGTAAAAAAAGAATATACTGGAGATGTTAATGTTATAGCCGTAGATGACTGTTCATTTGAAATTAAAAATGGTGAATTTGTAGTTATCTTAGGACCCTCTGGAGCAGGAAAAACTACACTTTTAAATATGCTTGGTGGAATGGATAATCTAACATCAGGACAAATTACTGTTGATGGTGAAAGAATTGATGAATTATCATATAGTGAGTTGATTGATTACCGTCGTGAAGATATTGGTTTTGTATTTCAATTCTATAATTTAATAGCCAATCTTACAACGTTAGAAAATGTTGAATTAGCATGTCAACTATCTAACGATGCTCTAGATCCACGAGTAGTTTTAAAACTTGTTGGCCTTGAAGATAGACTTAATAACTTTCCATCTCAATTATCAGGAGGAGAACAACAAAGAGTTGCTATCGCAAGAGCCATTGCTAAAAGTCCAAAAATTCTTTTATGTGATGAACCAACAGGCGCGCTTGATTCTAAAACAGGTAAAATGATCATCGATTTATTAGTAAAAAACTGCAAGAATATGAAAATGACCACTATTGTCATTACTCATAATAATTCAATTGCTAAAGTTGCCGACAAAGTTATTACTATGAAAAATGGTAAGATTGATAGTGTTAAAATTAATAAGAAACCAAAAAAAGCCAAAGAGATTGAGTGGTGATAATATGCTACTAAAGAATACTCTAAAAAAAGTTAAAAAATCATTAGGAAGATACTTATCGCTACTAATCATAATTTTTCTTGGAATAGGGTTCTACACGGGAATAACAGAAAGTATTCCTAACATCCAAGAAACACAAATTAAATATTATGAAGATACAAATCTTGCTGACATTAGAATTATAAGTACCTTAGGATTTAATGAAGATGACGTTGCCGAAATAAACACTTTAACAGGAATTGAGGATGCTGTCGCAACTTATTCAAAAGACGTTTTAGTCGGAGAAAATGTTATCAGAATGCATGCCATTGAAAAGAAAGTAAATGATGTTTATTTAGTAGAGGGAAAAATGCCTACTGAAGAAAATGAATGTTTAGCCGATGCTAACCATTATAAAGTAGGCGATAAAATAACGATAAACGAAGAATCAAAAGAAAATTTAAAAGTTACGGAATATGAAGTAGTTGGAACTATTTATTCCCCAATTTACACAAGTAACGAATTTGGAACAACAGACATTGGAAACGGAAAACTATATTCATTCATCTTTGTTCCAAAAGATAATTTTGATTTTGAATATTTCACAGAAGTTTATTTAACTGTAGATAAGACTAAAAATGATGTTCCTTATTCTGAAGGATACAATATAAAAGTAGATAAAATTACAGAGCAATTGGAAGAAATAAAAACAATTAGAATTAATGCCCGAATTAATGAAATTTATCATGCTAGTAACGGAACTATTTCTAAAAATAGTCTTCGAAATAATACTTGGTATGTTATGGATAGAGATGAATTTGTTCCAACTTATACCATCCTAGAAAGTCAATACAATCAAGTTATTACAATCGCTAATGTTATTCCAATATTTTTCATACTAATTGTTGCTCTAATGACTTCAAATACTATGGCTCGTATGATTACAGAAGAACGTAGTGAGATGGGAACTTTATTGTCACTTGGTTTTGGTGGCGAAACAATTACCAATAACTATTTAATCTATGTTTTATCAGCCACTATTGTTGGTGCCGTATTAGGATATTTTGTTGGAACTATAACATTACCACAACTAGTATACACATGTTTTCCAATTAACTTCCCACCAATTGCCTATTCATTCAACTGGTCTTTATTCCTAATGGCACTATCAGTATCTTGTCTTTTAATGGCAATTGTCACAACTACAGCCTGCGATCAAGTCTTGAAACAGCAACCAGCACATTTATTAAGACCAGAACCTCCAAAGAGTGGCAAAAAAGTCTTACTAGAAAAAATTCACTTTATTTGGAACAGACTATCATTCTCATCAAAGATAACAATTAGAAATATTGCTCGATATAAAAAGAGAGTTATCATTACTCTAATTGGCGCTGCAGGATGCACATTTATGATTATGATCGGTCTAGGTTTAAAAGATAGTATTAATACCGTTGGTGATAAACAATATAACGATTTAACCAAATATGATAATTTAATGATTCTAAATGATAGTGTCAAAGAAATTGATGAGACCTTAAAAAATCAACTAGATGGACTTGTAAAAGACGAACTACTATTAAAACAATCAACTTATAAAGTAATTGATTCTGAAAACAGTCTAGATATTTATCTTATAACTCCAGAAGAAACATCAGATTTATTTTATAAATATTTCGTTTTAAAAGAAGAAAATTCATCTAAAAAAATTAAACTTAAAACTGCTGGCGTTGTAATTACTCCAAAAATCGCAGAAAGATTTAATGTCAAAAAAGGAGACACTATTACTATCGAATCCAGTAGTAAAAAGAAATATGATTTAAAAGTAACTGACATTACAGAAAACTATGTTTCAAACTACATTTATATGTCCAAAGAATATTATGAAAAAGTCTTTGAAGAAGAAGCAACATATAATGTTATTGCATCAACTAATATCAAAAACAAAGATAAAATTGCTACAAAATTACTAGAAGAAAAAGCCGTTCTAAGTATTAACTTTAGAGAAGACTTATTAAAAACAGCCAATGAAGCCGTACAAGGATTAAATAATATTGTCATTTTATTAGTTGTAATTTCTTCAGTTCTAGCCTTCACAGTATTATATAATTTAACTAGTATTAATATCAGTGAAAGAATAAGAGAAATTGCTACCTTAAAAGTATTAGGATTTACTGATCGAGAATCAAATGAATATATCTATCGTGAAACTATGATTACAGTAATTATCGGAATTATCATTGGACTTCTTATCACACCACCTTTACATGGTATGATTATGAAACTACTTGAAGTAGACCATATGATTTTCCTAAAAAATATTAATGCTTTGAGCTATGTCTTTGCCAGTGCTTTAACATTACTATTCGCAATTATAATGCAAATAATTACCTACTACAAACTAAAAAAAGTAAATATGATTGAATCATTAAAATCAGTTGAGTAGTCAAAGAATAAAGAATACAAATTAGGATAGAAATCTCTATCCTTTTATTATTGACAAAAAAAGGTGGGGTATAATTTTTATAAAAGAGGAGGTGAAGTAATGAAAAAATATGTGATGGCGATTATCATCTTTGCAGTGGCTATTTTTCTTACCGGATGTGGTTCAAACAGCGTAAAAAGTTTAATTGAAAAAGCCGAAATCTTAGATTGGAAAGAGGTGCATTCCATCGTTTTACAAAATGCTGCAAAAGCCGAAGACTATGAAGGAAAGCATTATATATATACAGGTGAAGTTGGTACTATAGAAGAAGACTATTGTTATATTTCAGATGATGGATACACTAACCAAATTGAAGCACATCTTGATAAAGAAACTTTAAAAACATTAAATAGAGGAGACATTATCACAATTGTCGGAAAGCTTGAAGATCTTTCTTCAGCCTTTAGAAAATTTGACAAAGCTGTACTACTTGATGCTGAAACAATTAATGAATATTTAGTTGTCGAAGTTATTGAAACAACAGGAGTACAAGATTTAAAATATTCAAATTATGTTTATGATAAAGAGCTAAAGAAAATAACATCATATAAAACAAGTGGCGATACTAACGCTACATATAACTTAACTTATGATAAAAAAGAAAATCTCATTAAAGAAGAAAAAGTATATACTAATACAAGTTATGGAACTGATGTAACTGAATATGTATACAACAGTGACAATACAATCAAAACAAAAACATACACAGAAATAGATAATGGAGTTGCCGAAGTAAAACAAATCTTTGAATACACTTATGAGAAAAATTCCTCAGGCCAAGTTCTTAAAATGACAACAGTCAATACAAAAGCCGACAATTATACTCAAACATATGAGTACACTTATGAAAATAACCAAGTAACAGAAGAAATACAGACAAGTCCAAATAGTAAATATAAAATAACATACAAATATGATGACAATGGTAATGTAGTCCAAAAGATAAGTGAAAATTTATTAAAAACTAGTGCTGCAAAAACACAAACAACATATACATATGGCATTATTGCTAAAAAATAATAAGCATATCTACAAAAGATATGTTTTTTTTGTTATAATGAAATTAATGATAGATAGGATGGTGATAAGATGTATAAATTAGGTATAGATATCGGCGCAAGCCACATAGGTTTAGGAATATATGATTCTACTAAGAAAAAATTAATCAAAAAAAAGTATGTTCCATATAAGCGTCCATCCAAAATATTTAATCACTTCTGTAATAGACTTATAACTAGAAAATATCTTAATTTCTTAATCAAAAAAATAGATAGTTTTACGAAAGATTATAAAATAGACTATATAGGCATTGGTTGTCCTGGAGGAGTAGATACTAAAGAAGGAATATTTTACGGATCGAAAGCCTTAGTTGTCGGAAAAATTAACTTTCCAAAAGAACTAAAAAAGTACAATTGTCCTGTCTATGTTGATAATGACTGTAATTGTGCTGCTATCGGAGAGGCCCTAGAAAATGAATATAAAAATTTCTTAATGATTACTATTGGTACAGGTGTAGGTTTTGCTTTAATTAGAAAAACCAGAAAAAAGATTTTACTAGCCAAAGATGAAGAAATCTGGAAAATTCTAAATATCAATAAAGTCCCTAATACAAAAAACACTAAATACATTAGTAGTTTTAAAAATTTATCAGACTCCTACAACAAACTCCAAAAACAAAAACTTCCTCGTGAAGCAGTCTTTGAAGACATCAAAAATAGTAAACACTTAATCGACAAATATGTCACTAATTTCGCAACTGGTATCAATTTAATTAATCAAGAAATTAAAGTAAAAAATATTTGTATTGGTGGAAGTTTCTCTTTATATAAAAGACACTACTTAAGAAAAATGCAAAAAGAATTAGAAAAATATAATGTTTTTATTGCTAAAAATTATAATGATTCTGGAATAATTGGAGCCCTTAATCTTCCGATTAAAAGGTACTAACAAGAATAGTGTAAACAATTCTTGTTTTCTTTTTATTATCTTTGATATACTTATATTAAGATAATAAGATGTAGAGGATGTTAATATGAATAAAGATGTATCATTTGATATAACACCCATTGAAGAGAACCCTTTTGGAATAAAATATCGTATCACAGTAGAAGGACCAATGACTGGTTGGTACGACAATATGTATTTTGTCATCGAAAATGAACAAGGTAGAAATTCTTATAAATTAAATCATCAAAAAAATGAGGACGGAAGAGTCTACTTCACAAGTGATGTCTTTTTAGAAACTAGAGCCATGTATCGCTATTATTTTTCTTACTTTTTAGATGGAAAACATCACTTTATTAAAAATAAAGAATTAACTAAATCCGATATCTATCGTGATGAAATGTTTAAAATGGCTGTCAATTTTCAAGTCCCAGACTGGGTTAAAGGAAAAATTATGTATCATATTTTTCTTGATAGATTTAATCGTGGCTCTAATGAACCTTTAAAAGAAATGCCTAGACGTCATATTCATAAAAAATGGAATGAAGAAATGCAAATTGGTCCAGATAAAGACGGTATTTGGAATAATGATTTTTATGGTGGTGACTTAAAAGGAATTACTAAAAAACTTGATTATATTTCCTCATTAGGTGTAAACATTCTTTATATAAGTCCACCAGTATACAGCCAATCAAATCATCGGTATGATACCTCTGAATATGAAACTATTGATCCTTATGCCGGTAGTAATGAAGATTTAAAAAAATTATGTGAAGAAGCTCATAAAAGAGGAATGAAAGTAATACTAGATGCTGTTTTTAATCATACTGGAAGTGATAGTAAATACTTCAATAAATTTGGTAGTTTTAACGAACTTGGCGCCTATCAAAGTAATCACTCTAAATATAGTAATTTCTTTAGAAAAAAATATAATCCTGAAACAGGACAAGATGAATTTGACTATTGGTGGGGAATGGATAATCTTCCTGTTTGTAATGGAGATTCTCCTGACTGGATTACATATATTACTGGTGAAAATGGCATAATCGACCAATGGTTTGCCCTAGGAATCGATGGATTAAGACTTGATGTTGCCGATGAACTTACTGACTATTTCATTGAAAGAATTAAGATTGCAATTGAAAGAAATAAAAAAGATGGTTTTATTTTAGGTGAAGTTTGGAAAAACTTTATGCGTATGAATAGAGACTATGTTGCTGGTGCCAAAGGAATGCATAGTGTAATGAACTATCCTCTAACAGACGCCCTAATGCGTTATTTTAAATATTGTGATACTGAAAAATTATACTGGACAATAAATGACATTCTGAATGAATATCCAGAAGAAAGTATTTATACCTTAATGAACTTTACATCGACACATGATATTTCTCGACCTCTAACTGTTTTTGGAGCCTCGACTGAGTTTAGTGAAAATAGTGAATGGAATTGGGACGCACTAAGAAAAGATGATCGAAACTATTGCCAGCACTTTAAATTAACTCCAGAACAATACACCCAAGCCAAGCAAGTTTATGAAGCCTATGTTACCACACTTGCTTTTATGCCTGGAATTTTATCAATTTTTTATGGCGATGAAGCAGGTGTAGAAGGACTAGGAAACTTATCGAATCGAAAAACATATCCATGGGGAAATGAAGACCAAGAATTAATCGAGTTTTTCACTAGTATTGGCAAAGTCAGATTAAATAACCAATTTTTAGAAACAGCAGAATTAAATATGTTAAAAATAAATCGCGAATATCTAATGTTTGAAAGAACAACACCTACGAAAAAAGCCTTAATAACCATCAATAGAACTAATCAAGCCCAAGATTTTGATATTCCTCCAGAATACCAAAAAGCAGAACCGATTTATACATTAAAAAAGTCTCGAAAAGGTCACTTATCACCATATGGAGCCATTGCCTTAAAAATAGAAAACTAACATTAGATTTGTTATAATAATAACTAAAAGGGTGTGTCAGTTCGGTGCTTAATATATAGTTGGTAGAAACCCAACATGGTAATCTCTAGAAAAGATCCATTAGTTAGCCTTGGAGCCAAAATCGTGAGATAAGGCTTAAGCCCTAAGTAAAATAGAAATAGTTTAAAGGAGTCTTCATTATGAAAAAGAATTTAATTATCATTTTAATTATTAGTCTTCTAGCCCTAACAATTACTGGATGTACTAAAAATAATATTGGTTCTAAATCAAAATACAATATAAATAATAGTCAAATAAGTTTGGAAGTAAAACAACAAACTCTAACTACTTCCTCGGCAACTTTAATTATAATTAACCATACTGATGAAGAATGTACTTATGGTAATCCATATTCTATTGAGAAAAAAGTAAATGACACTTGGTATGAATTAAATACTATTAATGACTTATATTTCACCATGCCAGCCATTATTCTAAAAGCAAACGAATCAAATGAATTAACTATTGATTGGGAATATGGCTATGGAAGTTTAAAACCTGGAACCTATCGCCTTGTCAAAGAGGTATCAAACTACAAAGAAACTTTTTACATTGCCGCAGAATTTACAATAGAATAATCAAATTATCTTATTAAAAATAGTACAAAACAATCAAAGCAGATCGAAAGATTTGCTTTTCGTGTTATAATAAACTTATCAAAAACTTTAGGAGGTTACCAATGGAAAGATTAGATAAAATTATTAGTAATCAAACAGGTTACTCTAGAAAAGAAGTAAAAGATTTAGTTAGTCAAAAAAGAGTTTTAGTTAATGGAACTACTGCTTCAAAGTCCGATCTTAAAATAGACGAGAATAATGATGAAATAATTGTCAATGGAAACAAATTAAATATTAAAAATTTTATTTATCTTTTGTTAAACAAACCAAAAGGGTACATTTCCGCAACAGAAGATAAGTCTTTACAAACAGTCCTAGATTTAGTTCCTGAAGAATATCTTCATCGTAATTTATTTCCAGCTGGAAGATTAGATAAAGACACAACCGGTTTAATGTTAATAACTGATGATGGTGATTTTGCACATAACATTTTATCACCTAAAAAACATATCAAGAAAACCTACAACGTTACCATTGATCTTCCAATGACTTTTGAAATGGTTGAGAAATTTAAGCAAGGGATCGATTTAATAGATGGAAAATGTAAAACAGCCACCTTAGAAATAACCGGAACCTATACCGGAATAGTTACCTTAACTGAAGGTAGATATCATCAAATTAAAAGAATGTTTGCATGCTTCGGCGCAACAGTTACAGAACTAGAAAGAATTGCTATGGGAAATTTCTTTTTACCAACCGACTTAGAGTTAGGAACATGCCGAGAATTTACTGTCGATGAATTAAAAAAACTCCAAGAAAAAGAATAGATACATATAATAAAGAGGTAGTGATATTATGAATAATCTATTTAAATATATAAAAAAGTATGGCAACACAACTTTTAAACAAAAAGCCCCAACTGAAGTTGATATCTTAATTTTTTCACAAATACCATATTTAGACTACACTAGTATTTTTACAGACCAAAAAGAAGAATTAAAATTATCAACACTTTGGAAAAAAGTGAAAAAACTAGAACTTAAGCCAACCGGAATAGCAGCAAGAAAAACATATCCAATTATGGAAGCATTATCTGAGTCTCTTCGTTACAAAGACTTACTCTTAACAAACTATATTTATCATTTCGCAGATGACACTCAATTTGGTGCCATAACTATAAAAATTCCTAATTATGATTGTTTTTATATAGCCTTTGAAGGAACTGATGATACTTTATGTGGTTGGAAAGAAGACTTCAAATTATCTTATCATTTTCCTACAACTTCCCAAGTTTTAGCCGGAAAATATTTAAATGATGCTATCAAAATATTTGGACCAGAGGTTATTATATGTGGTCACTCTAAAGGAGGAAACCTTGCTTTAGTAGGGGCTATGAACACTAGTATCTTTAAGAAGAGCAGAATTAAAAGAATTTATTCCTTTGATGGACCAGGTTTAAAAGATGAAGAATTTGCATCAGTAAAATATCGTCTAGTAAGAAACAAACTAATAAATATAATTCCTAATGGTAGTTTAGTTGGAGTCCTTTTAACTCAAGAACATACTACGGTTATCAAAAGCAAAGGTTTAGGAATCTTCCAGCATCTTCCTACAACTTGGGTAGTTGATGATGATAAGTTTGAACTCACAACACAAGATGAACTTAGTAAAAAGTTAGATATTTACATCAGCAGATGGATGGCTAAACACAGTTATGAAGAGCGTGAACAAATTATAGAAGGAATATTTGATGTCTTTGAAAACGCTAATATCAAAAAACTAAGTGATATTAAAATAAATCGCTTAGAGTCTATTTATAAAATAGTTAAATCAACACAAAATATGTCAACGGAAACAAGAAACGTCATTCGTACTAGTATAAAACTTCTCGCAACAGACTTTCAAAGTGAATTAAAAAAATACCCTAATAAATTAAAAAACAATCTTGAAAATATTATTGACAAAATTCAAAAATAAAGTTATAAATCAATATCAAATTAAACATTATTGAATAAACAGATCCAAAAGATCTGTTTTCATATGTTATAATGAAAATAGGTGATACATACGAAAAAATATTTAGTAGAATTTATTATCTTCTTTTTACAAGCATTTATGTTTTATATCTTTCCCTTATTTTCCGGCCCAACAGATACAATTGGAATGGTCTTTTTAATCATTATCGCAACCTTTATTTTATCCGTTATTATCTCTGCAATATCTAAAAACAAATTAAAATACTTATACCCAGTAATAATTTCCATTATTTTTATTCCATCAGTTTTTATCTACTACAACGAATCAGCACTGATTCATTCATTATGGTATTTAATAGACTCAACTCTTGGAATAATAATCGGTTTAATTATAAATAAAGTAATTACAATAATAAAATAACGTCTTACTAGCAGAAAGAGAGAAGTATATGAGTAAATATAATATAAGTAATGAACTTGGCCTAAGCTGTCGTATCCAGTATCCTTTTAATAGAGTAGTTTTTGCTTTATCTAAACCTATTTTAAGTATTAGTAAAATACTTATCAGAAATACTAAAGACGTCAAGGTCCAAAAACAACTAATTAAAACTTTTGATAATAAAAAAATCCCAATCTATATATATGAACCAGTTAATACAAAAACAGATAAAGTCCTTTTATATCTTCATGGTGGTGCTTTTGTTTTTAAAGGTAATCCTAAACATTTTAATCTTTGTCAAAGATATTCTAAAGAAGCAGACTTAAAAGTAGTCTATGTTGATTATCGCCTAGCCCCAAAATATCAATATCCAGTTCCTATTAATGATTGTTTTTCTGCTTATAAATGGATTTTAGAAAATTCTAAATCATTAGGAATTGATAAAAATAAAATAATTATTGGAGGAGATTCTGCTGGAGGTTGTTTAACTGTTGATGTTACATTAAAAGCCATAAGAGAAAATCTTCCCAAACCATGCTTTAATATGTTAATTTATCCAGTCGTTGACAAGACAATGTCATCAGAATCAATGACAAAATATTTAGATACACCAGTCTGGAATGCAACACTTACTAAAAAAGCCTGGCAAGTTTATCTTGGAAATAAAGAATACATATCACCTCTAGAAGAAAAGGACTTATCAATTTTACCACCAACATACATCGAAACTGCCGAATTTGATTGCCTTCACGATGAAGCGCTTACTTATGCTAAAAGACTTGAAGAAGCAAATGTTCCAGTTGAAACAAATGAAACAAAACAAACTGTTCATGGCTATGATATTCAAAACTGTAAAACAACGGAAACAGCCATTAAAAAAAGAATAAATATTTTAAAAAACATTTAATGAAAGAAATAAATGGTCCATGCAATATTAAATAACAGGAGATATCTATGAGAAATTTAACCAAAGAATTTAAAAATAGAAAAATTATAGTGAGTAATTTGTTACCTCATGGATTTATCCAAAAAGAAATAATAACTAATACCTTTAAAGTCCAAATAACAATTTTAAATAACACAGAAGTAACTTCCCGTGTAATTGAAAATGAAAAAAATGATGAATATTTATTAGTAGATGTCTCCACCGCCAATGGTGAATTTGTAGGAAGAGTAAAAGAAGAGTATGACAAAGTTATTGAAGAATTTATCTCTACCTGTACCTCACGAGATGTTTTTAAAAATAAATACACAGAACTTGTAATAAAATATATTAAAGACAAATATCATGATGATTTAGAGTTTCTTTGGGAGAAGTATGACCACAATGCTATCATTCGTAATAAGAAAAATAATAAATGGTATGCCGTATTTCTTACTATTAATGCCAATAAATTAGGACTATCCAACAATGAAAGTATTGAAATACTCGACTTAATGTATCAAAAAGATTCTATTACTAAAATCATAGATTATGAGAAAATATTTCCGGGTTATCGTATGAATAAGAAAAGTTGGATAACTATTAAACTAGATGGAAGCATATCATTAGAAGAATTATATAGATTAATAGATAATAGTTATAATATTTCTATTTCAAAAAAAGGTGAATATAATGAAAAAAGTAAGTATATATAAATTTTTATATTTTACATCAATATTACTAATCATTGGATTTATAATTAGATTAGTAGCCGATTATTTTACATATAAGGTATATTCTTCACCATTTTATGTATATATTATAGTTCGTTCATTAGAATTTCTTCTTCCAAGTATTATACTATTAATAGTCGGAAATATATTAAAAAGTAAAAATATAAATTAAAAGTCTAAAACAAACTTCATCAGAAAAATAGTCATTCTACGATTCGTAGAGTGATTTTTTTTAAAATTAAGTGTACGATTATTCTGAAAGACAGAAGTTTATTGTATAATAAAGAAAACTTCTAAAGAGGTGAAAAAATGGATAAAAATAAAATCGCTGAATTTATCAAACAAAAAAGAAAAGAGCAAAATCTAACTCAAGAAGACCTTGCTAAAAAGTTATTTGTAACCGAAAAAGCCATTTCTCGTTGGGAAACAGCTCGAGGTACTCCAGACATTTCTTTGTTAATTCCTTTATCTAAAGAATTAAATGTATCAGTTTCAGAACTACTAAATGGCAAAAGTAATGCTAAAGAAAATATAAATGATGTAATTACATATGTAGGAATGACAAAAAAGAATAAACTAACTTTAAAATTACTTTTATCAGGAATTTGCTATCTATTATCAATCTTAATATTTTTAACTTATCTTAGAATAGACTATAATTCTAATATAGAAATAAATTACTTTTCAAAACTACTCTTAATTATTATAGCCAGTCTATTACTGATTCTAGGAAGTTATATTGTAAGTATTAACTATATTGATAAATTAGAAGATAAAACTAAATTTAAAAAACTAATACTAGGAATATTATTTGGTTACTATTCAATTTTACTTTTTAATATGACATTTTTTGCTAGAAATAAAATAGTAAATAGTTATAACTTAATTCCTTTTAAAACTATTATCGAAATAATAAACAAAGGAAACTTTTATGAAATAACTATAAATCTCTTTGGAAACTTCTTCGTATTTATGCCCATAAGTTATTTATTAATTGAACTTTTCAACATCAAAAAAACGCTCCAAAACTTTATTACCTCTTTTCTAATTATTTTCTTAATTGAAATAATTCAACATGTATTTAACTTAGGTGTTTTTGATATAGATGATTTAATATTATGCTTATCAGGTATGATGACTTTCTTTTTTCTCTACACAAACCTAATAAAAAAGAAACAACTTTCTAAATGTTAAAAAACTTTGCGTAATTTTCAAAGCTCTTTGGTAGATAAAACTATGCAAAAAATCTAAAATTAACTTTGAAAGGAGAATGAATATGTTAGGAGAAAACATTTACAAATTAAGAAAGCAAAAACATCTTTCTCAAGAGCAATTAGCGGAACTAGTTGAAGTAACTCGTCAAACTATTTCCAATTGGGAATTAGGAGTAACTTCACCAAATCCAGACCAATTAAAGCTTTTATCTCAAGCATTAGAAATTAGTATTGATGAACTATTAGGTAATAACACTAAAAGTATTATTGAAGAAAAGGTTAGTAACACAGAACGTTTAGCCGGAATAATTATTAAGATTCTAAAATTTATTGGCATTGCCTTTTTAGTTATGTTGGTAATCGACTTTGCTGCTTTAATATTTTTTGTAGTTGTTAAAGAAGAAATGCCTTCAACACAAGTAGAAGAAATAACTATGGTCTGTCATAAAGATAATAATAACTATGTCATTACAGTAGGTAGTAATAATCATTTTAATTGTTCTAATTGCAGTACTAAACTTCAAAAAGATTTACTAGAAATTGTTGATTACAGCAACATCGACAGCAATTCTACAATCATCACAGAGTATTTTGAAAACCATAATGGAACCTGTGATTAATTATCAAAAATCCCCAAAAAATTATCTTGAAAATATACATGATAAGTGCTACAATTAAATAGCCGCAAGGGAGTAGTTAGCACTAATTATAGTGATTATATGGCGTCACTCGATACTAAAAGTATCCGCTATATAAAAATACTTAAGAGTATTTTTACGAGACTTGGACACATCTGCTGTTCAAGTCTCTTTTTTTCGAATTGGAGGGGAATTTATGTTAAGTATTATTTTAATAATTATCGGTTTAATCTTATTAATTAAATGTGCAGACTTATTTGTTGATGGTTGTTCTAACGTAGCAAAAGCCTTAGGTATACCATCGCTAATCATCGGTTTAACAATCGTTGCTTTTGGAACTAGTGCCCCAGAAGCCGCTGTAAGTATAACCGCATCAATCAAAGGAATGAATGATATTTCTTTAGGGAATGTTGTTGGTTCAAATATTTGTAATCTCCTTCTTGTTTTAGGAATAAGCGGACTAGGTGGTTGTCTAACTGCTAAAAAGAAAATTATTACTAGAGATTTCGTTTATGCAATCTTTTCAAGTGTTGTAATGTTTATCTTAAGTTTTAGTTTCTTCTTAGGCAAAACAACTTCATCAACTGGAGTAATTGATAGAGTAGATGGATTAATTCTTCTATGTTTCTTAGGAATTTATTTATATGCTTTATTAGGAGATGCCATTAAATCTGCTAAGGCTAAAGAAGAAAAATATGAATTGAAATTCAAAGATATTATCTACATTCTAGTTGGTATCATTGGAATAATTATTGGTGGACAATTAGTTGTTAACAGTGCAACAGATATAGCCGAAATGTTAAATGTAAGCCAAAATGTTATTGCTTTAACAATCGTTGCTATTGGTACTTCACTACCAGAACTTGTCACTTCAGCGGTAGCCGCTAAAAAAGGTGAGTCTGATATTGCTATAGGTAACGTAGTTGGTTCAAATATTTTTAATGTTTTCTTCATCCTAGGTTTATCCGCAACAATCAGTCCTATAACATTCGGTATTGAATCATTCATCGATATCATCATTATGTTAGCCGCAAGTGTTATGGTATATTTACTAACTCTAAAAAACTTCCGTATTGGAAACAAAAAAGGAATAATCCTTCTCGCAACATATGCTTTATATATGGTCTACATTTTAATAAGATAATTATTGTCAAGGAAACGTCAACAGTTTCCTTTTTGTTATTATAAGATATATATTGTGATATAATAATAAGCACTAAGGAGGGCAAAACATGAAAATAACAGATATAAAAGATCCTACATTTTTAAAGAAATATTCAATAGAACAGTTAAATGTCTTATGTTCAGACATTAGAGACTTTGTCCTTAAAAATCTCTCAAAAACTGGAGGACATGTTGCCTCAAATTTAGGAATTGTCGAATTAACAGTAGCCCTTCATTACGTTTTTAACTCTCCAACCGATAAGTTTATTTTCGATGTTGGGCACCAATCATATATTCATAAAATCCTAACAGGTAGAGCATCACAATTTTCTTCATTAAGACAATTCGGTGGAATTTCTGGTTACCAAAAACGACATGAAAGTAAGCATGACCCTTTTGAAGCCGGACACACATCAACTTCTATTGCTGCTGCTTTAGGATTTGCCTATGCCAGAGACTTAAATAAAGAAAAGCACGAAGTTATTGCTATAATTGGTGATGGTGCCTTAACTGGTGGTCTTGCTTTTGAAGCGTTAAATAATATTGAAACTCTAAAATCAAAAGTAGTCATCATCCTAAATGATAATACGATGTCCATTTCCGAAAACGTTGGAGGTTTAAGCAAATTTCTAAAGAAAATAAGATTAAGTAGTTCCTATGAAACCGCCCGCAAAAAATATAAAACCTTCTTATCAAAATCAAAAATCGGTCAGAAGATATTTAACTTCACCTATAACATCAAAGAAAAATTTAAACATCATATTAATGACAATATCTTTACTAATTTAAATATAGATTATTTAGGTCCAGTCGATGGCCATAATATGGAAGAATTACTTAAAGCCTTGAAAAAAGCCAAATCTTCAAAAAAGTCAATTCTTGTTCATGTCATTACTAAAAAAGGTAAAGGTTATAAACCGGCAGAAGAAAATGCTAGCGCCTGGCATGGAGTAGGTAGTTTTAATTATGAAACCGGAGAACTGAAAAAATCATCACTTCCAAGCATTAGTGAAGTTGTAAGTACAACGATTCATGAGTTTATGGAAAAAGATCAGGACTTAGTTACTATAACCCCAGCCATGATTAGTGGTAGTAAACTAGAAAAAATCTTTAAAGATTTTCCAGATAGAAGTATTGATACAGGAATAACTGAGTCTTTTGCCACAACTCTTGCTTGTGCAATTTCTCTTAATAATAAAAAAATTTTTCTTCCAATATATTCTTCTTTCCTTCAAAGAGCATACGACAATATTAATCATGACATTGCCCGAATGAATGCTCATGTTGTAATTGGTATTGATAGAGCCGGTCTAGTTGGTGAAGATGGTGATACTCATCATGGCATTTTTGATATCAGTTTTCTAAACTCAATTCCCAATCTCGTAATCTGCATGGGAAAAGACTCTGAAGAAATAAGAAATCTTTTATACACCGGTTTTTATAAACAGGAAAATCCATTCTGTATCAGATACGAAAGAGACTCTCTTGAATTTAAAAATACTGACTTTCAAGAAGTAAAGGTTGGAACTTGGGAATTTCTTCAAAAAGTAAAAGGCTGTAAAAATACAGTAATAAGTTACGGAACTGACGTTTCAAAAATATACGAAAAATTAAAAGGAGAAAACATTAATATTATCAATGCTAGATATATTAAACCAATTGATAAAAACATTTTAAAAGAATTAATACGTACTAAACAAAAAATATATATTTATGAAACAAATATTAAAACAAATTCCCTAGGAACAAATATCTTAGAATACTTTAATCATAAAGCAGCCAAAAACAAAATAAAATTAACAGGTATTGATAATAAATATATCCAGCATGGAAAAATAGTCGATCTCAAAAAAGATTTAAAACTTGATATTGACTCAACTATCGAAGATATCTACAAGTATTTTAACATTACTAAATAAGAACTATTAACCGCATCTTTTAATTATTAAACAAAAGTGCTACAATTAAAGCATAAATATAATTATAAGGTGATTAAATGAAAATAATAGAAATAATTCTAGTAGGAATCGGTCTTGCTATGGATGCTTTTGCAGTAGCAGTATGTAAAGGCCTATCTATGAAAGAATTTAAACTAAATAAATGTCTTATAATTGCTGGCTACTTTGGTATTTTCCAAGGTCTAATGCCAATTATTGGTTACATTCTAGGGGTTTCATTTCAAGATATAATTACTAGGTTTGATCACTGGGTAGCCTTTATCCTCTTAGGAATAATAGGCCTTAACATGATAAAAGAATCCTTCTCTAAAGAAACAGATTCTATCACCGATAAAGTAGATTTTAAAACTATGTTTCCCCTCGCAATCGCAACTAGTATAGATGCTCTAGCTGTAGGCATAACTTTTGCTTTCTTAAAAGTTAATGTCTTAACATCTGCTCTAGTAATAACTATCACAACATTTATACTTGCTATAATAGGTGTAACTATTGGAAACAAATTTGGTTCAAAGTATGAACACAAAGCCGAATTTATTGGCGGATTAATTCTAGTAATTATGGGCCTAAAAATCTTATTAGAACATTTAAATATAATATAGAGGTGAACTTATGTATAAATATTCCTATGAAAAAATGCAGTGTGATATTTCTGGTTGGGGACCATTAAATGGAAGCATTTTTGGTACAGAAAACTATCAAGAAATTATAAATACTAAAGCAAAAGATGGTTGGCGATACGTTGGATATATTCCAACTAAACAAAGAGGAACTGGTCATATTCAAGAAATAGAACTAATTTTTGAAAAAGAAATTAAAGAATCATCACCAAAGGGGAAACTATTATGACGACATTTAAAGATTTATTAATTTCCATTTTTCAAATAATTATCGGTCTTGCAACAATTATTTCATTTATTGCCATCGCAACAACTGGTGAAAATGTGCTCAAATGGTCAATTGCTTTAATCTTTGGTTTTATATTTATAGTAGTAGGAGTAAAAGACATTATTGGCTACATCAAACAAAAGAAAGAAAAGACAATAATTGACTAAAAACACACAATGTGATATGATAAACTGCGCATTAGGAGGAATATATATAAAATGCAAAGTTTTATAGAAAAACAATTTAAAAAAGAACAAAAATATATTTGGAACAAACATTTAGGTGGAGGAATATTTTTAACTTCTGACTTAAAACAAATAGAAAATACACATGTTCAAATGTGTGACGCTAAATTTCTTAGAAAAAAGTATAAAGTTTATAAAGATCCTGTTGAAGGAGTAACTCTTATTCCTGCAGATTTAACAGATTTTTCTGATGACTTTGGACCAATCATTAAATATGGTCAGACAACATATGGGCAACCAGGATTTACCTTTATATCTATGGAAAGAACAAATGCAACAGTCACTACAAGAACTTATACGTTTACGACAATGATGTCTTCAGACAATATGCCACAAGTATTATGTCAATTTGCAACCTTTGCTGATGAAAATAATGACTTACAAAAGGCATTCTTACAATCTGGAAAAACATTAGCCCATTTCGTAGCCGGAAATAATCATCTTTCTGCAGTTCACGATCCAAATCAGTATACAGTAAAGGTTAGACGTGATAAAACAAAGACGAATTGGAACGCTGGAGTGTATAATCTTCAGTCTATGACAAAAGAAAGATTAGACGAATATTTTACATTTCCATATGATGCTGCTGATAACAAGACTTCAATGATTAAATTAGCAGAAACTATATATCAAAATGAATTAGAAAAACAAGATTCTAAACAAAAACAAAAGGCGTAACTTTCTACGCCTTTTAATGTTATCAAAAGATTGATAAAAGAACCAAAACAATATTATGCATCATATGAATCATAATTGGAGTAAACACTGTATCCGAATCATAATAGGCCGCTGCAAAAGCCGCTCCCAAACTACCATAAGGAATAATAAATAACCAATCTGTCCAGATTTCTACATTTCCAACAACATGAGCAAGTCCGAATAATAAACCAGAAATACATATAAATAACCATTTATTAGAAAAAACATCTTTTAAAGATTTCCTAAATACCAATTCCTCAACAATCGGAGCAATAATTCCAGCATTAATAAGCATTAACCCAGGAAGAGCCGAAATCATACTTTGTACAGTTTCTTCATTATTAGCCTGCCCATTAGAAAATAACCAACCAATCAAGAAGTTTGAAACAGCCATTCCAATTAATCCATAACACCAATATTTAAGTCCTTTATCCAAATTATTCGAAAAGTTATTTTTAAATTTTTTAAATTCCTCTTTTAAATCTTTTCGATAAAGGAAAAAAAGTATAATAGCAAGCGCACAACTAGAAAAAGCACTAAGTATAACATTCCATTGTCCACTAGCAATCTCCGCATCACTTAAACCAAATAAAAATACTGGAATTAATTGAAACAGCCAACTATAATCAAATAATAAAAATATAAAAACTGCTTTCAATATATTTATAATAATATTTTTCTTCTTCATCAAATCACCACTTAAAATATATCAAAAAAAACACCAAATAGGAAAGTAAAACTCTCTATAAACATATTATTTACGTAAAATTCTAAAATAAAACCCTTGCAACAAAGCAAATTTAATAGTATAATACAATTGCTTACCGGTACTAGGTTTGAAGAATTTCCGACTTCTTACTAAGTAGTGGTGAATTATAAAGAAAGGAAGTGTTAATAATGGCTTTAACAAAAGAAGAAAAAGCAACTATTATTAAAGAATTCGCTAAGAATGAAAAAGACACAGGTTCAGCAGAAGTACAAATCGCTATTCTTACAAAAGAAATCAATGATTTAACTGCTCACTTAAAAGTTCACACTCATGATTATCATTCAAACAGAGGTCTTTTAAAGAAAGTTGGTCAACGTAGAAATATGTTACAATACTTAGCTAAGAAAGATATTCAAAGTTATCGCGAAGTAATCAAAAAATTAGGATTAAGAAAATAATAGAAGTAGACACTTATTTTTAGTGTCTATTTTTTATTAAACCTTTCCAAAAAAGTGTCACAAGTCTTGCATAAATTACAGTTTAGAATGTAAACTAAAGAAGTAGACAAAAAAGTAGACAAACTTTATAGATAGGAGAAGTAAAATGAAAAAAGTATTTGAATTAGATTTTCATGGAAGAAAACTTGT
>CAYXZZ010000010.1:0-30859 GCA_964470055.1 uncultured Mycoplasma sp. | reverse complement strand
CTCTTCCTCTGTAACAATCGTACAAGCACCCAAGTCTTCGAGTTCCTTCGCATTCATATATTGATGATTATGAGTAACATATGGAGATGGAACTAAAATTGCTGGAAGTCCAATCGCTGTAATTTCCGCAATTGTAGAAGCACCTGCTCTTGAAACAATCAAATCAGTATCTTTAAGAACATTAATAAAATTATCTAAAAAAGGAACAATCTTTACATTTTCTGGAACCTTAACATCTTTATAATCATCAATATATCCCTTACCAGTAACTACAATAACTTGATATTTTTTATTTTTAAATCCTGGAATCAACTCTTTTAATTTTCTAGTCATTGTCGCAGAACCAAGTGATCCCATTACAATAATAACCATCTTTTTAGTCGAATCCATTCCTAAACTCTTTTTAGTTACCTTTTTAACATCAATAATTTCTTCACTTCTAGGATTTCCAGTGTAAACAACATTTTTATTTTTAAATAATTTAACACTATTTGGTAGTGATACACAAACTGTATCCGCAAATCTTGCTAACATCTTATTAGAAAGTCCTGGTATTGAATTTTGTTCATGAATAATTGTTTTATATCCCAAACTATTTGCTGCAGTTAAAACAGGCAAAGTGATATATCCCCCAACTCCAATAACAACATCCGGATTAAATTTTTTAATTTCCCTCTTCGCATCATCAATTGCTTTCTTATATTTCTTAAATACTTCAATATTTTTAAATAAATTTTTACGATTTAAGCCACACATTTCAAGTCCGACAAAAGCAATTCCAAGTTTCGGAATAATATCTTTTTCCATTCTATCAGTCGTACCTATATATAAAAATTCACTTGATGCTTCTTTTTCCTTAATTTTATTTATTATCGCAATGGCTGGATAAATATGTCCTCCAGTTCCACCTGCTACAACTATTGCTCTCACAAAGTCTCACCTCAGTTATCTAATTATAACATATTTTCATAGTCAATCTGAATTTTCCAAGTTCAATAAACATCTATTCTACAAAACTTGACAAATATCTCTATTAAATTATATTTACTTTACACATCTTTTAGTACTATAACTAAATTATATCACGATATAAGTCAAAGTAAATAATTGTAATCAAATTAAATTTATGATAAAATACTGACAAAGAAAAGAGGGATATCATGAAAGCAGTCGGAATAATCGCTGAATACAATCCTTTTCATAACGGACATTTATATCATTTAAATAAAATAAAAGAACTATATCCAGATTACGCAACCGTTCTTATTATGAGTGGAAACTTTACTCAACGTGGAGACGTATCACTTATTGATAAATGGAAAAAAACTGAAATAGCCAAACACCTAGGCATTGATCTAATCATTGAATTACCTTTTCCTTTCGCAACTCAAAGTGCTGACTACTTTAGTTATGGAGCCATTACTCTATTAGAATATCTTCAGATAGAGCGAGTTATTTTTGGCAGTGAATCAAATAATATTGAAGATTTAGAAACAATTGCTGATGCCCAACATAATAATGAAGACTTTGATAAACTTGTAAAAATCTATTCTAAATTCGGATACAACTATCCAACCGCCTTATCTCTTGCTTTAAAAGATCTAACTGGAAAAACAATCACAACTCCAAACGACCTTCTTGGTATCAGTTACATCAAAACTATCAAAAAACATAACTATAAAATAATTCCTGAAACAATTCAAAGAACTTCATCTTATCACGATCGAGAATTATTAGAACATTCGAGCGCAACTGCTATTAGAAAAGCCCTAAAAGAACAAAAAGATGTCACTGATTTCATCCCAGAAGCAACAAAAGAGCATCTAACTAATCTCCATTTTATAGAAGATTATTTCCCACTATTAAAATACAAAATCCTAACAGAAAAAGATCTGTCAATTTATCAAACTGTCGATGAGGGAATTGATCAAGCAATCAAAAAAGAAATTCTTTCTGCTACAACCTATGAAGAACTAGTCACATCACTAAAAAGCAAAAGATATACCTACAATAAAATAACTAGAATGTTACTTCATATTTTATGCGATTTCACTAAAGAAAAAGCCGCTAGTTTCAAAGAAATATCCTACATTAGAATCTTAGGCTTTTCAGATACGGGTCGTATATATCTAAATCAAATAAAAAAAGAAGTACCTGTCCCAATCATAAGTAAAATAAATAAAAATAAAGATCCAATGTTAGAATTTGAAATAAAAACAACCGCCATCTATTCCTTAACAGAAGAAAATGGTTCTAAATTAATTGACAAAGAATATAGAAATTTAATGAATAAAGGAGAATAATATGATAAGACACAAAAATACCGGACAATTAATCGTCATCTCTGCCCCAAGTGGTAGTGGGAAAGGAACAATCATCTCTAAGTTATTAGAAAATGATAATAAAAATAGATGGTTATCTGTTTCTACTACATCACGCGCACCTCGTACTAACGATATTCCCGGTGAAACTTATAACTTCGTATCAAAAGAAGAATTTGAAAAACTAATTAAAGAAGACTACTTTATTGAATATACAAACTACGTCGGAAACTACTATGGTACTCCCAAAGAAATGATCAAGAAAAAAATAGACCAAGGAATCGATGTTATCCTAGAAATTGAAATCGAAGGTGCCACTAACATTAAAAAAATAGTACCCGAAGCATTATTTATCTTCATTATGCCACCATCTCTTAAAACAATGGTTAAACGCCTACAAGATCGAAAAACTGATTCCAAAGATAAAATAATTGAAAGATTCAAACAAGCCTATAAAGAAATAAATGAAGTTACACAATATAACTATGTTGTTGTAAATGATGATTTAGATACTGCAGTTGATAAGGTAGAATCAATTATTAAAGCCGAAAAATGTCGTGTCGATCGTATTGAAGAAGTATATCTAGATACCAAAGAAGAAGAAATCCATGAACTTCTAATGGATGAAGAATTTGATAACGACAGTATAACAGAAAAGATGTAAATGCTATATGCAAGAAAAATTAAAAGACCATATTATTAAAATAGATAATCTACTAAAAGAGGATAAGTTAAAAATTAAAGACTCCATCATTGAAGAACATCTAACTCAAATCCAGTTCTATCAACATGAAAGATTTGTTCATTTATTAGTAACTGTCTTTGTTGGAATAGTGGCTATTTTATTCTTCTTATTCGGATTACTACTAGAAAATATAATGTTATTAATACTATTCATACTATCATTAATTTTATTTATCCCATACATTTTTCATTACTACGCTCTAGAAAATGGAGTACAAAAAATGTATGATCAATATTGGCAATTAAAAGACAAATAAAAAAATACTAGATTGATCTCAGTCTAGTATTTTTAATTTTATTTAATTTCTTCAATCTTCATTAAGTTTGTTGTATTTGCTCTACCAGTTGTAGGGAATCCCCCAGTTAGCACTACTACATCCCCTGTTTCTAAATGTATAAATTCTTTAGCAGTTTCTACACTAGCAGTTAATACTTCATCTGTTGTTCCATACATTGGAATAGTTCTAGCATAAACTCCCCAGTTTAAAGCAAGTCTTCTACAAGCAGCCACATCAGGACATAATGCTAAAATTGGAGCCTTAGGTTTAAAATTACTAATTAATTTTGCAGTTGATCCACTAATTGTAGCCGTACAAATTAATTTTGCATCTAATCTATTAGCACTATCTACAACACTTTCAGCAATTGCAGCCGTAACAGTCTTAACTTTAGATGCATTACTAATATAATCAAATTCTGCATATTGTTCAGTTACTTCACAAATTCTTGCCATAGCCGCAACTGTTTCTACTGGATGCTTCCCAACTGTAGTCTCACCACTTAACATAACTGCATCAGTTCCATCTAAAACAGCATTAGCAATATCAGAAGTTTCAGCTCTCTTAGGTCTATTATTTTCCATCATTGTCTCTAACATCTCAGTCGCAACAATGCAAAGTTTACCCATTTTACGACAAGTCTTAATCATATTCTTTTGAACAATTGGTAATCTTTCTGATTCAATTTCAGTTCCTAAATCTCCACGAGCAACCATAACTCCATCAGATACTTTTAAAATAGATTCAAGATTTTGAATACCAAGTTCACTTTCAATCTTACAAATAATTAACATATCTTCACGATTATGTTCTTTCAAGATTTCTTTTATCTCTAAAACATCCTCTTTACAAGAAACGAATGAAATAGCCAAATATTCTCCACCATGTTCACATGCAAATTTAACATCTTTGCGATCAGCATCACTAACATAAGGAATATTTAATTTTATACCTGGAACACTCATACTTTTTCTATTTCCAAGTACTCCTCCACTTACAATTTTACAAGTAACGCCATCTTCTTCTTTACTAACAACTTCTAATTTCATTTTCGCATTTTCAAGTAATACAACATTACCTACATTTAAACTATCGATTGCTTCTGGATGGTTAACAGTAAACCTTTCACTGTTACCTAATACATTATCCTTAACAATCCTAATAGTTTTTCCTTCAACTAAAGTTACCTTATCATTTTCAAAACTACCACTTCTAAATTCAGGCCCTTTAGTATCCCAAAGAACTGCTACATTTCTCCCAGTTCTTGCTCTAACTGCCTCTACTGAACTTAATACTTGTAATCTTTCTTCAGTTGTTGCGTGTGTAAAATTAATTCTTGCTACATTCATTCCTGCTAGAACCATTTGTTCCATTACTTCTACTTGATTTGACGCAGGACCAATACTACATATAATCTTTGTTTTCTTCATACTTACTCCTCCTAAGCGCGCTTTTCAATAATAACACAAAACACGTTTTAATGCAAGTAAATCCAACTAAAACCCCAAACTATTTTTGACAGTTTTCACAATAATGCGTTCCACGTCCTCCAACTTTAATTTTCTCTAACGTATTAGCGCATACTGGACACTTTTGTCCTCCTTTACCATGAACCAACAACTCATTTTGAAAAAGTCCATGAACACCTTCGCTAGAAGTAAAACTTTTAATCGTTGTACCACCTAATTTAATAGCCTTTTCCAACACAATTCTTGTATTCTTAATTATCGCATCACATTCTTCTAAAGAAATGTCACAAGCCTTTCTTAACGGACTTATTTTACTCATAAAAAGTATCTCATCATCATAAATATTACCTATTCCACAGATTATACTTTGATCAAGAAGCACTGTTTTTATTGGTAATCTTTTTTTATGAATTGCCTCATACAAATACTCCTTAGTTAAAGTCTCATCATAAAACTCTTTCCCCATCTCACTTAATGGTTCAACATCATATACTTGTTCTTTTGAAATCAAATGCATCTTTCCAAACTTACGTACATCATGAAACCTACAACTAATATCATCATCCAAGATAAATTCAACATGTTCATGTTTAGAAAGATTTTCTCCTTTCTTTCTAAACATAAACTTTCCTTCCATTCTAAGATGAACAAGTAAACTATCTCTATCAAGCATCATTACTATCCATTTACCACGTGTAGTAATATCATTTATCTTTTGACCAATAACTTGCTTTTTAAATTCTTCACTCATTGGATAAGCAATAATATTATCATGAGTAACATTACATCCTGTAATCTTCTTCCCTAATATTCTTTCCTTCAAACTATTAACTACTGTAATTACCTCTGGTTTTTCAGGCATACAACATCCCCCTTACTTAGCCTCATACCAATTATTTCCTACTTCTATTTCAACTTTTAATGGTACTTCCAATTTAAATGTATTTTCCATTATATTTCTAACTAAATCTTTAACCTCTTCTAATTCTTCATCTACAACATTAAACACAAGTTCATCGTGTACCTGAATTAACATTTTACTTTTTAATTCTCGTTTATTAAGTTCAGTGTATATTTCTACCATGGCTTTCTTTAATATATCCGCAGCAGTACCTTGAATTGGTGTATTAAGCGCCATTCTTTCACCACTACTTCTAATCATATAATTCTTACTCTGTAATTCTTCAATAACTCTCTTACGATTCATTAAAGTCTTAACATATCCTAAACTATATGCATCTGCTTTTTCTTTTTCCATATATTCTTTTATTCCTGGATATGTTTCTAAATAATTATCAATAAAACATTTTGCAGTTCCAATATCAATTCCTAAATCTTCTGAAAGTCCAAAGCTACTAATACCATATAAAATACCAAAGTTTACTGCCTTAGCAGTTCTTCTCATATCCTTCGTAACGTCCTCCATTGGAACTTTATAAATATCACTTGCTGTCTTTGTATGAATATCTTTACCATCAATAAAGGCCTGAATCAAGTTAGTCGCATTAGCCATACTCGCAAAAATTCTTAATTCTACTTGTGAATAATCACTAGAAAGTAATTTAGAATTCTCATCTGGCACAAATGCCTTTCTAATCAATTTAGAATATTCTGCTCTTGCTGGAATATTTTGTAGATTAGGACTAATACTAGAAAGTCTTCCTGTTCTAGTTAGGGTCTGTGTAAATATCGTATGAATTCTTCCATCTTCTCTAACTTCTTCCTTTAACCCAACAGCATAATTTGTATATAACTTAGCCAAGGTTCTATATTCAAGTATTTTATCAACAATTGGATGAACAAACCTAATTTTATCTAAAATATCTTTACTAGTAGAATATTTATTATCCTTAATTCTCTTTGGATAAGGAATAGCCAAATCTTCAAACAACACTTTCGCTAACTGTGTAGGAGACATTATATTAAATTCACTCCCTGCAAGTTCATAAATTTCTTTCTCCAATAAATCCATTTGGTCTTTTAATTCAACTTCAATCATACCTAAATACTCAGTATCGACTTTAATACCAGTAATTTCCATATCAGCCAAAACATATGATAAAGGCATTTCTATATTATTAAACAAATCAGTCTCTTCATTTTCATCCAATTCTTTTAATAATTGTTCTCTAGTATCATAGATAAATTTTGCTTTTCTACAACAAATTTCTTTTAAATATTCCTCATCAATCTCTTTAGGTCTCTTATCAGTACCATATAAATCTTCATATAAAGGAATTTCTACATCAAATGCTTGCGCAACAAAACTAATATCATCCTTAATTACATAGTCAAGTAAGTAAGTTGCAATCATTGTATCAAATGTCACTTTATCAAACTTAATTCCTAAATTATTAAGTACCACAATATTCTTCTTCAAATCATATGTATACTTTTCTATATCCGTATTAAATAAATCTTTATAGTTACCAATTTCTTCTTTAGAAATAAAATATCCTGTTTCTCCATCATAAATACCCATTCCTAAAATTTCACTTTTACTATATATCGAACCCCTTGTCTCTAAATAAAAGGCATAATTTTTAATGTTAAAATCTCTAATGTCTTTTATTACAAGATCTTTTTCTTCTTCTCTTTTCTCTTCTTCTAAATTATTTGTTGTCGGTTTAAAATCCATTTTTCTAAGCATTGAATGGAATTCAAATTCTTCCAACATATTAACAAATTCTTCTTCATTCATTCCACCATACTTACAGTCTTCTAACTCAAACTCTAATGGAACGTCTCTATAAATTGTGGCCAAATCATAGCTCATATAGGCATTATCTTTATCGGCTAAAAGTTTCTCTTTTGTTTTGCCAGTAACACTCTCAATATTTTCATATAAGCCATCTAAACTACCATACTTAACAAGTAAACTAATCGCCGTTTTTTCACCAATTCCTTTTACTCCTGGAATATGATCACTAGCATCTCCCATTAACGCTTTTAAATCAATCATTCGAATTGGCTCAACTTGATAAGTATTTTTAAACTCTTCTCTCGTCATCAAAATATGACCACTTTGTTTTAATAATTTTACTTCTACTTCATCACTTATTAATTGTAATAAGTCCTTATCACTACTTACAATTGTAGCAATAAATTCATCTTCTTCATCCACTCTTTTAGCAAGCGTTCCAATGATATCATCAGCCTCATAATTATCAATTTCAAAATGCTTAATCCCCATCGCATCAAGTATTTCTTTAGCTTTTGGAAATTGCATTTTTAATTCATCAGGCATTGCTTGACGTCCTGCTTTATAATCATCATATTTATCATGTCTAAAGGTCTTTCCTCGATCAAATGCTACCATTATATAAGTTGGATTCTCTTCTTTAATAATTTTATTCATCATATTTATAAAGCCATACAACGCATTAGTAGGAAAACCTTTAGAATTTTTCATAATAACACCCTGATATGCTGTTGCATAAAAACTTCTAAATAATAAATTATTACCATCTACTAATATTATCTTCTTCATTATTCTTCACCTGCAACTAGTATATCATAATTAAGTTTTTAAAACTACTTTACTTACTATTTTTTACGACGACATTACATTCTTTTTGTAATCTCTCCTCCTCATTTAATCTCTCTACTCGTTGAGACATCGCAAAAATTCCAATCCCCGCAATAACATAAATTAATATTAACGTTAAAGCCTTTCTTACACTATCTTTTAATTTCATATACATCTCTCCCTTCACTTTATACCTCAATTATAATTCGAACATTTATTCGTGTCAATAAATATTAAAACATTTGTTTGACATTTTACACATACAATGTTAAACTAAATATATAAGGAGGGATTAAATATGGAAAAACTAACTACCAGACAACAACATATATTACAAATAATCAAACAATTAGTTGCCAATAACGGATATCCACCAACAGTAAGAGAAATAGGAGAAAAAGCCAACCTTCATTCTCCTGCAACTATACATTTCCATCTAACAAAATTAGAAGAAAAAGGATACATTAGAAAAGGAAACAGCAAAAACAGAACTATTGAAATATTAGTTCCAAATGAATATATCGAAAAAGAAGAAAACGTTGTAGACGTACCATTACTGGGAAAAGTAACAGCCGGTACCCCAATTGAAGCAATTGAAACACCAGACGAATACTTTTCACTACCAGCAAACCTAATTAATACAAAAAACGAAGTATTTACACTACGTGTTAGTGGTGAATCAATGATTAATGTTGGAATCTATGACGGCGACATTTTAATAGTTGAAAGACAAAATACTGCTCGAAACGGAGAAACTGTTGTTGCTATGAACTCTGATAATGAAGCAACAGTAAAAACTTTCTATAAAGAAAACGGTTATTTTAGATTACAACCAGAAAATGATACAATGGAACCAATTATCTTAAAAGAAGTAACTATTCTAGGAAAAGTAATTGGATTATACAGAAAATTATAACAAAACAAAAGAACGAATCAATTTTCGCTCTTTTTATTTTTGAATAAATTGTCTAACTACATAACTTGCAATAAGTAGTCCCGCACTTGCCGGTACAAATGCCGTAGAACCAGGTGTCCTATCACCTGTTTTTATTGGTAACTCATTAGACGACAAAACCATAACTTTTTTATTAATTTTCTCATCCTTAACAAATTTCCTAATCACTTTCGCAAGTGGATCATTAATTGTTTTTCTAATATCAACTATCTCTAATTTTGAAGGATCAAGTTTGTTCCCCGTACCCATACTAGAAATAAACGGTATATTTTCATCAATACACTTCTTAATTGCAGCCTTCTTTACAGTCATCGTATCACAAGCATCCACAAAATAATCTATATTATAATCAAATAATTCCCCTATATTTTCTAAATCAATAAACTTATCAATCTTTACAACTTCACAACCACTATTTATATCCTTTATTCTCTCTTCTAAAGCATCAACTTTCTTCATTCCAACAGTTGATTCTAACGCAATAATCTGCCTATTTATATTGGTTTCATCAACAATATCAAAATCAACTAAAATTAATTTTCCAATATTTGATCTCGCAAGGGCTTCCGCAACATAACCACCTACGCCACCTACACCAAGTATTAAGACACATTTCTTATTCAGTAAAGAAACCATCTCTTCACTAATAATCTTAGAAAGCCTTGAAAATCTATGCAACTTTTCCACTACTATTTTCTCCCATTGATTTAACTAATTGCTTTTGTTTTTGTCTCTTAGATTGAATTAAAGTAAGTGGTTTATCATATAAAATTTTATTAACTGTTGACAACTTAGTATAAACATCTCTATTACTAATCGCCATATTATAATAATTAACTAAATTTTTAGAATCTCTTGTATTAAGTTTTCTTAACGACTCCATCATTTCCTGTAAACTATCTTCTGGAATTGTCGTATCTTCAATTACTGTACAATCAAATTGTTTTATAAATTCTAATGTTTCTGGTAAATCAGCAATTCCTGCTCTTTCAAATAATATTGGCCATTTACCAGAATCTCTTACATCTCTAACTATATCTTGAAGCAATTTAATCTTTTCATCCGTTAAATGTTCTCCTACACCTAACTTTTCTAAAGACACATATCGTCCTTTTTTATTACCAGGAATTTGCTTTCTCATATCTGTAATCGCACTAATATATAGATTATCTAATCCATCAGTTACTTTTTTAGGAGGCTGTTCCACCTCATAAACATCATAAACAGAAGAACTAGACTCTTCTCTTGTCGTAATTAAATAATTCCTTCTAAATTTCATTGAATTAGTTCTAATAAATTCCAATGCAGCCCCGTCTGTTCTAATATCCTTAAAACTAGAATCAGAAAGTCTTTTTCCATTAACTATAACTTCACTCTCTCCTGCATCAGAAAACTTAATCCCTGAACGAATTTTATCTGCTGTTTTTAGTTTAACTTCTACGTTTAAAACCCTATTTCTATTAACTATAGGAAGGATCAACATAAGCTACCACCTCGCACGGCCTATTATAACAAATTCCCCCAAAAAATGCAATAAAAAAAGTCAGGTGAGAGCGTCCTAGCGTACGATAAAACCTGTCCATTGCACAGGTGGGTGTCCTTACGTTATCATTAGGATCCTTACGCATTACATAAGTATTCAACACCGATAACTGATCAAAACTCCCGTATCGTTCATTTAGTCGGTTTTAGATGGGCCGGTGTCGCATCTCTCTGACAATTTAAGTATAACATATTAAAGATCTTATATGCAACATTTTTCACCCGATTTGACATCTTCACATAAATTACACTAGGTGATTACATGTACATAAATCTAAACGATTTAACGATATATTATGAAAAATTTGGTGATAAAGAAAAAACACTTCTCATTCTCCCTGGTTGGGGAAATACTAGAGAAACCTTTTATCACACAATAAATTATTTTAAAGAAAAATACACAATTTATATCCTAGATTATCCCGGTCTAGGAAGTAGTCCAATCCCCGAAAAAACACTAACAATCTATGACTATTCTGAATTAGTAATAGAGTTTATGAAACAATTAAATATTATAAATCCAATAATATTAGCCCATTCTTTCGGCGGAAGAATAACCTCTCTTTTAATTGGTTACTACAAAATCCCAATAAGTAATATTATTTTAATTGATGTAGCCGGAATCAAACATAAAAAAACACCACTAAAATGGTTAAAAGAAAAAACATATAAATTAATGAAAAAAGTAATAAAATTTTTCCCAAAACTAAAACAAGAAACAATGAAACAACAACTTTTAAAAATTTTTGGTTCTGCTGACTACAACGCCTTACCTCCTACCATGCATAATACTTTTAAAAACATCATAACCGAAGATTTAACTAACTATTATCAAAATATAAAAAGCAACACTTTACTCATTTGGGGAGAACTCGATCAAGATACACCATTAAAAGACGGAAAAAAATTAAATAAATTAATTGTCAATTCTGCCTTAATAATAATTAAAAAAGCAACTCACTACTCCTACCTTCAAAACCCATACTTAATAAATAGAATTATTGAAGAATTTATAAAATAACAAAAAAGAGCAAATATTGCCCTACCTCAAATACTTAACAACAATCTTCCCGTGATAATGTTCTTCACTATAATCCATATGAAAAATACGAACTTCATGAGTAACTTTACTATTAGCAGAAATAATCCCCTCTGTTAAAACATACCTTCCACCATAGTCAACAGAAGAAAGCATAGTAACATCAGAATTATCAATACTAAAATAAATCATATCTTTATCAAACTGCCTATCACTGCAATTATCAAATTCAATCATATCCACATAATCATCTAAATAAACCGCATACCAACTACTAGCACTACTATCATTAGTAATAGTAAATACTGCACTATTAACAACAACACCCTCTTCTCCCGGATTACCATCTCTTTCCGTAAAATTAATAATATCACTCATTCCCATCTCATTATCAACAAACTGAATTTTTAAAGGCCCTGAACTAATAATATTCTGCTTATTTTCACTTAACACCGGAAAAACTACTATCCCAACGACAAAAACTATCAATAATATTATCATTACAACGTAAGTTACAATTCTCTTTTCTTCTAATTTAATACGCTTAATAGTATGACTAACATCACTAAAAGAATTCTTTTTTATATCTCTAATAGTTAATTTTTCTCTTGATATTTTTTTCTTATCAAAAAAACCCTTACTATCACTCATATCATCACCTACTTTATCATATCTAAAGTATATCAAATAGTAAAGTACCAAGTAAACAATAAAATAAACACAACAAAAAATGGGAGTTCACTTGAACTCTCATTCTTATTTTTTATCGATTGAAATACCTAATTCTTTTAGTTGTTTTTCATCAACCACATTAGGACATTCACTCATTAAACATGATGCACTCGCAGTCTTAGGGAAAGCAATTACATCACGAATATTCTCTGTACCAGTAAGTAACATTACTAATCTATCAAGACCTAATGCAAGTCCCCCATGTGGAGGTGTTCCATATTTTAAAGCCTCAACGAAGAAACCAAACTTCTCATTAATGTCTTCTTCAGTCAATTCTAATGCTCTAAACATCTTTTCTTGAACGTCTTCTCTATGAATACGAATAGATCCTCCACCTGCTTCATAACCATTAATAACAATATCATATGCTTTTGAATAGCAATTTCCCTTATCTGTAAGTAATTTATCAATATCACTATCAAGAGGAGCAGTAAATGGATGGTGACAAGCCATATAACGTCCTTCTTCTTCACTATATTCAAATGAAGGGAATTCAGTTACCCATAGTAATTCATATTGACCTTCTTTAATCAACCCTAAATCTCTTCCTAATTTGCAACGTAAAGCCCCAAGTGATGCTTTAACGACATTTCTCTTAGTATCCGCAACTATTAATACTAAGTCTCCATTTTCTAAACCTAAGTTTTCTTTTAAAGCCTTAAGCTCATCTTCACTTACTACTTTCGCAATACTTCCCGATACCTCATCAGCAATCTTTAAGTATGCTAAACCACTTGCTCGATAAGTTTTAACATAATCAGTAAGTTGATCTAAAGCCTTTCTAGAGTAATTATCTGCTTGTTCTTTAACAACCAAACAATTGATCACTCCATCATTATCTATTACATTTTTAAATACTGTAAATTCTGTATTTTTAAATACCTCTGTAATATTATTAATTGGCATTTCAAATCTTAAATCAGGCTTATCAGAACCATAATACTCCATCGCATCATCATACTTCATTCTTCTAAGTGGCAATTTAATTTCAATTCCTCTAACTTCTTTAAACACATGAGCAACTAATCTCTCAGTTAAATCCATAACATCGTCTTGATCAACGAAACTCATCTCTAAGTCCACTTGTGTAAATTCAGGCTGTCTATCTGCTCTTAAATCTTCATCTCTAAAACATCTAGCAATCTGAAAGTATCTTTCCATTCCCCCAACCATCAAAAGTTGTTTAAATATTTGAGGTGATTGTGGTAGGGCAAAGAATTTTCCATTATTTACACGGCTTGGCACTAAATAATCTCTTGCTCCTTCAGGAGTTGATTTGCAAAGTATAGGTGTTTCAACTTCAATAAATTTTTCTTTATCTAAAAAGTTTCTAACAGCCATTGTAATTTTATGACGCGTAACCAAATTATTTGTCACACTGCTTCTACGAATATCTAAATATCTATATTTTAATCTCGTATCTTCTAACGCAGTAGTATCATCACTAATCTCAAAAGGAACATCTTTACTAGTATTAAGTAATTCTAATTCACTAACCTCAACCTCTATATCTCCTGTTGGAATATTAGGATTTTTACTTTCTCTTTCACTTACTTTACCTGTAACTTTAAGTACAGATTCACTTTTTAAAGAAGCCGCTAAATCATAAAATTCAGCCCCGTCTCTAACAACAATTTGAACAATACCACTTCTATCTCTTAAATCTATAAATACTACTCCTCCAAGGTCACGTTTCTTTTGAACCCAACCATGAAGAGTAACTTCTTCTCCAACATTTTTAATTGTTAAAGTTCCATTATCTAATGTCTTCATTAACTACTAACTTCCCTTCTATTTATCATGACAATGACATTGCTGTCCTTCATCATGGCACTGACATTCATGACCTTCTTCATGACAATGACAATCTCCGCCACAGCAACAATTATCATCTTCACTACAATTGCAGTCATCTCCACATGTACATTCTCCACCATCTAAACAATTGCAACTTCCGCCACAAGTACATTCATATCCTTCTTGGCATCCGCAATCGCATGATTCATCGCAATGACAATCTCCACCACAGCAACAATCATCATCGCAGTCACAGTATTCATCTCCGCAACCACAACCACAATCATCACCTGTATTTAATTTTTCGTCTAAGTAATAAATCAGTGCATCCAAACTAATAATCTCTTCTTCTTTAGTTTGATTGTTTTTAATATGTATTTCATTATTATCTAAATCTTCACTATTTAAAATTGCAATATATTTAGCATTTAATCTATCGGCTTGTTTAAATTGTCCTTTCATACCTCTACCAGTATACTCAGTATCAACAATAAAACCAGCCATTCTTAATTCTTGAGTTAAATAAGCCGCATACTTCTTTTCCTCTTCATTAACATACATAATAAATAAATCAATATCATCAACAATTGGCATTTTAACATTTTCAAGTTCTAGTGCTTTAACTATTCTGCCCATACCAGATGCAAATCCAATACAGGCTGTTTCTGGCCCATCTAATTGACTACAAAGCCCATTATAACGACCTCCACCACCTAATACATTATTCGCACCAAATCCTTCAACTTTAGCCTCAATCTCAAATACCGTATGATTATAATAATCAAGACCTCTAACAATATTAGGATTAACTTCATACTTAATTTGCATGATATCTAAGTAATCTTTAACACTTTCAAATCTCTTAGAACTTGCTTCATTTAAATAATCAATTGTCTTTGGCGCATTCTTTAAGATTTCATTCTCTGCATCAACCTTACAATCTAAAATTCTTAACGGATTCTTTTCAAGTCTAATCTGACAATCTTCACACAATTCATTAATATGCGGTTTAAAATACTCAACAAGCGCATCTCTATAAGATTTTCTTGACTCACTATCTCCTAGTGAATTAATATTAACTTTAATTTCTTTTAAGCCTAACATTTTATAAATATTCACTGCCAAAGAGATAACTTCTGCATCAGTAAGTGGATCATCACTTCCTAACACTTCCATACCAAACTGTGTTAATTCTCTATCTCTTCCTGATTGTGGTCTTTCATATCTATACATTGTTCCATTATAGTAAACTTTTACTGGTTGATTAGGGTCTCCATACATTTTATTCTCAATGTAACTTCTAACAACACCAGCAGTTCCTTCTGGACGAAGTGTAATATTTCTACCACCTCTATCTACAAAATCATAAGTCTCCTTTGAAACAATATCAGTAGCCTCACCAATACCTCTATGGAATAATTCAGTAGCCTCAAATATTGGTGTACGCATATAAGTATAATTATACTTTTCCATTGCCGCATCAATAACACTTTCTACATATTTCCATACTTTTGCTTCTCTTCCATAAATGTCATTACAACCTTTTTGTTTTTGTATCATCTTAATTCCTCCTATCTTTTCTTTTACTTTTAACACTAACTCTTTCAATAACACTGGCATCATTCAATCCTCTAAGATTACAACACCCATGTTCCGTTTGAGTAACATCATCATCTATTAATATACAACGCGTATTTGCATCAAGTACATCATAATAATATTCATCATCTTGACAATGTCGAAAAACTGTCTCTTCTCCTCTTTCTGGAGCAAATATTAATGCATCTCCCCAGTCACATCTAATGATTTCGCCACTTTCAAAATCATAATCGCTAAGACTATCAATTCTTACTCCAGCATATAAATCATCAACATTGTTATCTCCAACAATTCTCATTAACTTAAATCTTGTCGCTAATGAGTTACCGCTATGTCCTAATAAAATTCCTTTGTACAGACAGAGCTTATCTTTTATTTCCATTATTCCTCCTGATAAAATAAAAAAGTGCCACCTCCCCTAAGGACGATTTTACCCGTGGTGCCACCTTATTTTATACTCTTAATTACTTATAACGTAGTTACCCGCTTCTTATTTTTAGGCTGTCTTCATCTTATCAATATAATAAATACTTACACCATCCGTATTCTCTCTGCAACTCGATTAATAAGACTACTCTTTCCCAAGAAGTTATCTATATTATATATTAAATATTAAAAATAAACAATTACTTTTTTAAGCGTTTAGCATCTCTTCTATATATTTTTTGATAAGAATCAACACTAAAACCATTATCAACCACAAACTGAGGATTAAATAATTTAGTTTTTTCTTTGTTAAAGGTCCTCATTATTTCACTATCCAAGCCCTCTTCTTTAACATTTTCTTTCAATATAGTAGACAAAAACTCTCCATAAGCATAAGCCGGATCTTTCCATGTATCAAAATTTCTTGCTTCTACAAACCATTCAATTTCTTTAGGATCTTCAAAATAAGGAGCCACTTGCATTAATATTTCAGTCTTTGCTACATCACCAGGTCCTTCAAAAATAGTTTCATTACTAAGTAATGTAAGCATATACATTGAAAGAACATTTTGATTACAAGCAATATTATGATCAAGGGCTAAATCTTTAACTTGTTCCACTCTGTATTTTTTATCAAACAAATAATCATAGAAAAGTTTTTCAAACATCATCGATATAACTTCACCATACGCTGACGAATAAGAATATCTCAGATTTCTCATTGCTGCATCTTGACCTTTAATTTTACTCAAATCATAAGTATGACCAAACTCATGAGCCATTGTCAACAAATATTGTAAATTATACTTAAAATCACAAAAGAATATACTAGAATCATATTGTATAGGATCATGTAAACAACAACCATAAAATCTATCATCTTCAAGAAGTGGTCTACTAAATAATCTTTTATTCTCAATAAACCTATCAAATCTTTTTTCTAATCCATACGTTTGCAAAAATTCAAAAAAATATTGATAAAATTCTTCTTTAGATATTTCTGTAGAACCATCACTATACTCCATCCCTAAAAATTCAGTTAAAACATCTTCTTGTATTCCTAAAACATCATCAAATAAATCGTTATGAAAATTTCTATATCTAATAAAATTCTCATCTAATTTATCAAATAATGAATCCAAATAATCATAATATTTTCTTTGTTTCTTATAGGAACCAAGACATCTAACTTGATCCAACTGTTCACAACTACCAGTCATCACACTCATCATATCATGTAACTGACTAACATAATCTATTAAAGCATATCTTTGGATTTTATCTGTACATTTTTCAATTCTCTTATATGCTTTATTAATCATTTTTCTTAATTCTTCTTGTGTACCTGTAATTATCTCCATAAGAACCCCCTTCCTTAGAAAACAACTATTTTTCTAACCAAATTGTTGTAGGACCAATATTAGTAAGATTAACATTCATATCAGCCCCAAACACTCCAGTCTCTACATGAACTCCTAATTTTTCTAACTCTTCATTAAATGCTTCATACAAGAAAATCGCCTCATCATTTTTAAGTGCTTCAATATAACTAGGTCTATTTCCTTTTTTAGCATCCCCATACAAAGTAAATTGTGAAATTGATAAAATTTCTCCACCAAAATCTAAAATACTCTTATTCATTACATCATTTTCATCTGGAAAAATTCTTAAATTCACACATTTTTTAGCCAAAAATTTGACCTTTTCCAAATTATCCCCTTGAGTAAATCCCACTAACAAAACTAATCCGCTTTCAATAGAACCAACATTTTTTTCATCGACAGTAACACTCGCATTACCGCTTCTTTGTACCAAAACTCTCATCGCATTACCCTCTCAACTTTCTCTACATACTGACTTTTTTCTAGAGCAAGAATTACTTTATTTAGTTGTTCAATTCCAGTAACATAGCAATTAACTTCGTATGTAATTTTATCAACCTTATTAACTGTATTCATACTATCAACATTAACATTCATCATTGATATTGTCTGCATTAAATCAAGCATATGATTATCCGTTGTATTAGTATAAATTAATATTGATGTTAAATATCTCTTGTTCGTATTATCATTCCATAATACTTCTAAAGTTCTTTCATGCATTGTCTCAAGATTATGACAGTTAAGACGATGAACACTTATACCATTACCTTTTGTAATATATCCAATTATTTGATCGCCATAAACTGGATTACAACAATTTGCTAAATTGACTTTTACTTTATCTATTCCACTGACAATAATATCCGCATCAATTGATTTAGAAGTCACTTTCACAACTTTAGGAGTTGGAGCTTCTTCAGTTTTATGAATAATATTAATAACTGCATTAACTGGTGCTTTTCCGTTTCCAATTGCCAAATATATCTCTTCCAAATCATTAACTTTTATACTTTCACAAATCTTTTCAATATTTTCATCTATTAAAAATTCTGAAATACCAAGTTTTCTCTTGCGAAGTTCTTTTTCTAAAGTATATTTACCTCGTTCAACATAAATCTCACGATCATTTTTTGTAAAGAAAGCCTTTATTTTATTCTTAGTAGCCGTAGACTTAACCATATTAAGCCATTCTTTAGATGGCGTAGAACTCTTATTTGTATTAATCTTAACAATATCATTATCTTTAAGTTCATAATTAAGCGGAACTATATTATTATTAACAATCGCTCCAACCGTAGTTTCACCAATCTTTGTATGGATTTTATATGCAAAATCAAGAGGTGTTGCTCCTCTAGGCAATTCGATTACATCGCCCTTCGGCGTAAAAACATAAATATTATTATTTAATACTTCATCTTTTACACTATTAACAAAATCTTCACTACTCATTTTATCATGACTTAAATCAATAATTGACTTAAAGAATTGTAGTTTTTGTTCTGTTGTCGAATGTAAATTAGCCGTGCTATTAGAACCACCATTTTCTTTATATGCCCAATGTGAAGCAATACCATTTTCCGCAATTTCATCCATTTCATAAGTTCTAATTTGTATTTCAAATAAATAACCATCAATTCCAAACACAGTAGTATGAAGTGATTGATACATATTTGGTTTTGGCATAGCCACATAATCTTTAAATCTCTTTGGCAATGGTCTAAATTTAGAATGAATAATACCAAGGGCCAAATAACATTCTTGCTCAGTATTAACTAAAATTCTTAGTGCTAATAAATCATAAATATCACTGAATTTTTTTCCTTTATCTAACTTATTATAAATACTATAAATACTCTTTGCTCTACCTTTAATCTCATGTGGTATATGATGTTCTGTCAATAAATCAGATACATCTCTTTGCATATCAAAAACAGTCTTATCTCTTTCTACCTTTGTCTTATTCAGTTTTTCAACTATATCATAAAACACATCTGGTTTTAAATAACGAAGAGATAAATCTTCTAATTCACTCTTAATCTTATGAATTCCTAAATGATGAGCAATAGGTGCCAAAATATCAAGAGCCTCATGTGCTTTAACTTTTTGTCTATCTTCAGGAATAGCCCACAAAGTTCTCATATTATGAAGACGATCAGCCAATTTAATAATAATCACTCTAACATCTTCGCTCATTCCAACGATAATCTTTTTATAATAATCAATTAAATATTCATTTTCAGTTGAAAAATTAATTTTACTAAGTTTAGTAACACCTTGTACCAATTTAGTAATTTCTTTTCCAAACTCCTCTTCCATCTCTTGAACAGTACAATCACAGTCTTCTAAAACATCATGCATAAGTCCTGCTGAAATAGTTTCATAATCTGCATATATTGTAGTAAGTATTTGTGCAACATTAAGTGGATGAATAATATAAGGTTCCCCACTCTTACGAAATTGACCATCATGTTTATCTAGGGCAAAAAGGTAAGCCTTATGGATTACCTTTATTTGCTCTTCATCTTCTATATAACTTTTTACTTTTTCTTCTACTACCTCAAAAGTAATATCATCATTATGTTTAGACGTAGGAACCATCTCCTCTCACTAACAATTAATTCCCTTTATCTTCTTTTCTTCAAATTCATCTGTATAAACTCTCTTTTTCTTCTTTGGTTTTCCAATATTTTTCTTCTCTAACCATAAGAATACTGCCATCGAAATAAATATTGATGAATATGTACCAGCAATAAGTCCAATTAACATTGCCATATTAAACGTAAATATTTCTCTAGAACCCAAGAATATTAAGGCAATAACTGGTATCAATGTTGTAATAGATGTAAACAAAGTTCTTGAGAACGTCTCTTGAATACTTCGGTTTGCAACTTCTTCTAATTTTTCTTTATCTAACCTTTTACTATCACTATTCTTCAAATTTTCACGAACTCTATCAAATGAAACAATTGTATCATTAATTGAATATCCAATAATTGCAAGAACTGCTGCAATAAACATCGAATCAACTTCAAATCTAAATAATGCAAACAAAGCAAACATTATAGCCACATCATGAACTAATGCAACTACACCTCCTACTGCATAACTAAATTTAAATCTAAGTGATACATAAACAATAATTCCAAGTAGTGCTAAGGCTACTGCAAAAATGGCATTCTTAATTAATTCTTGTTTAACAATATTTGTTACAACCCCAATAGTTACTTTTGCCTCATATTTTTCCTCGAAATAAGCATTAACTTCTTTAACTTCATCACCATCAAGTGATTCATCAACTCTAATTATTACTTCATCATCTGTCATCGTAATTTCACTTGCTTCATACCCAAGTTCTTTTAAATCTGCTTTTAAAGCCTTTTTAGTTACCTTTTCTTCAGTTGAAATAGTAATATCACTACCTGCTTTGTAATCAATACCAAGATTCATTCCTTTAACACCAATTACAACAGCACCTATCACAATAATAATTACTGAAATAAGTGACCACATTACTTTATGTTTTAAGAAGTTAACATTCTTAAATGGAACCTTCTTAACACTTTCATTTTTACTAACATTAGGAATATCTTCTTTATTAACATTAATAAATAAATTAACTTTATCATCAAAATAACCAGTATTAACAAACATACTAACTAACCATCTAGTTAAAAATACCATAGTTACCATAGTTACAATAACAGTAATTATATTCATTGTCGCAAATCCTTTAATACTAGATTCACCAAAAATAAACATAATAATCGCAACTATTAATGTTGTAATATTTCCATCAACAATTGCTGAAAAACTTGATTTAGTTCCTTCTTTAACTGCAAGTTGCAAACTCTTACCCTTATACAATTCTTCTTTAATACGTGCAAATGTAATTACATTTGAATCAACCGCCATACCAATTCCAAGTACTAATGCTGCTATTCCAGGAAGCGTTAAAACTCCTCCAATTAGCCAAAATACCAAGAATACTAAGAATGTATATAATAACATTGCTGCTGATGCAATAAATCCTGAAAAATGATATACAACTATTAAGATTATTATGATTGCTACTATTCCAATAATTCCTGCAATCAATGTTTTTTCTAAAGTTTCATCACCAAATGTAGCCCCTACTGTTTGACTTGAAACTTCTTCTAATTTACTTGGAAGTGATCCACTATTAATCAAATCAACTAAATTTTCTACTTCCTCTTGAGTAAAACTTCCTTGAATAATAACATCACTCGCAAAACCTTGTGAAACTGTTGCTGCACTTAAACAACTAGAACCACTTGTTCCACATAATGCCCCATCATCAGCATAACTATCAGATAATTGATTAAAATCTAACCAAATAACAATAACATTTTCTCCATCTTCATACTCACTTACTGCTTTAGTTACTTCATAAAATTTATCTTTATCCTTAACAGTTAATGCAACAGCTGGATTACCAGATTCATCTTGTCCAACTTTAGCCTTTCCAGCCTCTAACACATCACTAGTCATAAGTAACTTGTCATTAACATCTCTAAAAGTCAATGTCGCAACAGTTGATAATTGACTACGTGCCTCTTCAGGATCAGTAACTCCCGCAAGTTTTACTCTAATTCTATCAGTACCCTCTAGAATTATTTCCGGTTCACTAACTCCTAAACTATCAATTCTTTTACTTAAAGTCTTATATGTTGCTGTCATCTTATCACTAGTCATCTTAGAACCATCAATAGATTCAACCTTATATAAAACCTCAAATCCACCTTGTAAATCCAAACCGAACTTTAGATTCTTAAATAATGGAACACATAGAAAACAAATTCCAACTACCACAAGGCATAAAAACACAGTTGTTAAAACTACTTTTTTCTTGTCACCTTTCTTTTTCACGAATCTCACCTCATATAATTTCTAAATTATTACTATCAAAATATTGTGCTCGTTTAGTACTGTTTATCTTATCTTTTATGTATATATCAATTTCCTTATTCTTCGCCTGAAGAATATCATTAACTATATCAGAAAGCATCAAATCTCTCGATTTACACCACTTATTTTCAATCAAGTAATTCCATACATCAACATCATGAATATATGAATATCCAAGTCTATGTAATTCATTAACTTTCGCTCTAAGTGCTGGTCCAACTCTTTGATATAATTCCTCTTTACTAGAAAATTCATAATCCATAAAAGATCACACACCTTTTGAATAAACCTATTATATCAAAAATAAAATCAAAATAAAATATATAATTGTTGAATTTCTTGCTATTTCAACATAAATATCTCATCAATAATAAAAACTTATGCATCATGCACAATACATAAGTCTTAAAAATCAACTTTCCATCAACACTATACTACCTAAAGACACTTTTTCCATTACTTATAAAATAAGATATTACAAATGTACCACTTTCTAAAAAACTTTCCTCTTCTTTTAAAACATAACTACCACTAATTTTATACATATTTTCTTCTAAATTTTTACTTGTGATAGTAAGTGTGTAATTATTTCCTTACGTTGCTTCATCTATATCACTTTTTCACAAACATTAGTAATCTCAAGTAACGCTTAAATGTTAACTTACCATTTTACGAAAATTGACAAAAATTAGTCGTCCTTTTTAGCCCTTGGAAAACTATTATAATATACCTCTTTTAATCTATCAGTAGTAACATGTGTATATATTTGTGTTGCCTTAATGCTCTCATGTCCAAGTAATTTTTGAACCGTTGCCAAATCACACCCCTCATTAAGTAAATGTGTCGCAAAACTATGTCTAAGCATATGTGGTGAAATATTTTTATTTAAACTAGTCTTCTTAATTATCTGATCAAGTATATATCTAACTCCTCGTTCAGTTAACTTACCACCATTTTTATTTAAAAACAAATATTCTTCTCTTCGCAAATTCAGTCTAACATAACCATCTCTTAAATATTTTTTTAAAATGTCTTCGCAATACTCACCATAAGTAACAATTCTTTCTTTATTACCTTTTCCAAGAATCAAAATACTTCTACTACTCAAATCAATATCATTAACTTTTATATTTGTAAGCTCTCCAACTCGAATACCCGTTGCATATAAAAGCTCTAATAGTAACAAATCTCTTTGTCCAGTTGGTTCATTAATATCAGGTACATTAAATAATTCTTCTAATTCATTATATTCAAAGTATCGTGGCAACTTCTTTTCCTTTTTCGGACCACTAACTAATGAAAAAACATTACTTTTAATAACTCCCTCATTAGCCAAAAACTTATAAAATCCTCGAAGAGCACTTAGTTTTCTATCAATTGATGTATTATTATCATTCTTTTCTTCTTTCAGATACATCAAATAAAATCTCAAATCACTATACTCAACTTTTTTAAAATTTAATGCTTCTCTATCCAAATATTCCAAATACTCTAAAATATCATTAGTATAACTAATAATTGTATAATCAGAATAATTTTTTTGATACTTCAAATACTCTAAATAATCATTTAAATATTTATTTTCACTTTTTTCCATAAACTTTCGCCTTATCATCACTATTACTTGTAGTCAGTGCTGCTTCTCTTTTTCTACAACCATCATATAACACACACCACTCATATACCATATTTAATGTCTTAGCACTTTTCAAACGATTATTAATTCTTTGAGCATCATACTCAACATCTTTTTGCATTTCACAAATTTCGGATGGCGAACAAAAACTCTGTCCTTCTCTAAGATTTGCATAATCAACAATATATTCTGCAAAAAATTTAGGAAGTCTTCCAGTTAAATATGTATCTAGTTTTTTCTTTTCACCATCTAATAAAGGTTGCTTAAATAAACTATCATGATTTACTTTAAACAAACCACCTTTGTCTTTATAAAAAGTATTTCTTGGACTATTTCTTAATACCCGATAAATTTCCTTCTTCTTATCTGCAACGCTAACTCCCTTACGAGGAATAACTATCTTTCCAAAAGCAGGTTTAACTTCAGCAACTAAAGCCGTAGTCGCTTCTTTTACTTTTTCTTTTTTCTCAGAATCAAGTAGTGAAAAAATTGACAACTGCCCCTCAATATAATTATCATCAAGTTGAACTGCCAACTCTGGAATCAAAGCCATTCGAGCACTCAGATTATTTTCAATAAACATTCTATTTCTTTCAAATCTATCTTCTCTTTCTGAACAACTCAAAGCATCAAATCTGTTTAACGCTTCAACCATACTTCTTACAGTAACATAATCACTTGTTTTTAAATCAAACTTTTCTTTAAGATCATATGGAATATCCTCCTCGCTTTGAATTCCACCAAATAGTTCACTAAAATCGCGCGGAACATTTGTTTCCCCACCTACTAATATCGCATAAAAATCATCAACAAAATAAGTTGTCGAAATTGCCTCATCCAAGATTGCATTCAAATCATCTTTATCTAATCTAAAATCAGTCTGTAATGAAACATTAGCAAGTCGTCTTAAAGAACCAACTCTTCTATTTTTCTTTGGATTATAAATAACCTCATCAAATTTAATATAATTTCTTCCATCATGTTTTTTCTTACTAGCAATAAAAATATCAACATCACTATCTGCAATATAGCCATTCATAGCCATTCTTTCTGCCATTTCACTCTCACTAGTAAATCTTGTAGTTACTAAGTCAATAGATTCAAGCGCATTTTCCCGCGTTAAAACATCATCACGACCTCTACTCTGTCCTAAAAACCATGACTCCTTCAATTTTAAAACCTGAAAACTATTATCTTTTCTATTTCGTGCTACCAAAAAATAACCACTCATACTACTACACCACCCTATATTCATTATATCGACTTCAAATCATCAAAGCAAACGAAAATCTTTTTCTTTACAATTAATTACTTTTTATTTACTTTTGGTGAATATAATACCCCATTTTTATCTTTATTCTTAACACTTTCATATTTACTAAGCCCCTCAAGGAAAACTCTTCCAACAAAATATCCATCATATCCATCAGTAGCCTCATTAAGAATTCGTTTAATTCCTTCAAATACATCCTGATCATTCTCATTCATCATTCCAACACAATAAAGAAACTCTTCTCTTTTTGTATATCTATGTTTAAAGTTATCATGAAACTCCCTAACCACTTCTTCACTACTCAAAGTACGAACAATATTTTCTCTCAAACTTCTCTTAGAAGGTCCAATTTCTCGTCCACTAACTAATACACTCATCGTTTGCTCTCCATCAAAAGGATTATTACTAAATTCTGTAAAATAATCTAACGCTTTAATTGGAATGTCATAACCACTAAAAGCCACTTTTACTTCACCATCTTTTGATAAATGAGCTAACTTTCCTCTATATTTAGGAGAATTAATAATATCTTCTTCACTTTCAAAACCACTATAAGTAAATTCATCAAGTGCTTCAAATTCTCCTCTTTCTAATTCGACTACTTCACCATCAACAATATATACAATTCTTGCTTCCATAACAAATTACCCCCTCATTGTTTCACATATTATACCATAAATCTCCTCAAAATGCAATCAAAAAGAGTGCCCCTACTTTTCGTAAGAACACTCACTACACTTCACTTTATTATTTTTTTCTACCAAAACCTTACCACATTCTGGACAAAACTCCCCAGTAGGTTTATCCCATAAAGCAAACTTGCATTTAGGATAGTTGTTGCAACCATAAAAAACTTTACCTTTTCGTGTTGGTTTTTCAACAATTTTACCGCCACATTCCGGACAATCCATTATCTCTTTTACTTCAACAATTTCCTTTTTAATGTATTTACATTCCGGATAGTTAGAACAAGCAGTAAACTCACCATAACGTCCCTTTCGAATTACTAACGGATTACCACATTCCGGACACACCTCTCCAGTTTCTTCCGGCACTTTTTTTTCCATATCACTAAAAGCCTCTTTAACTCTTGGTTCAAACAACTTATAAAATTCTTCTAATACTTGATTCCAAACAGCCTTACCATCTGCAATTTCATCCAAGTCCTCTTCCATATCACGAGTATAGTCAACATTTATAATATCGCTAAAGAATTCTTGTAATTTATCAGTAGTTTCAAATCCAGCCTCAGTTGGTTTAAACTTTTTCTCAACCATTTCAACATAATCTCTTTCCTTTATGGTATCAATAGTTTTCGCATATGTTGATGGCCTACCAATTCCTAACTCTTCCATTTCCTTAATCAATTTTGCTTCTGTATATCTTGCTGGTGGATTAGTAAAATGTTGTAAAGCCTCTACTTCATCAGTAATTAAACTGCCATTCTGATCAAATTCAGGCAGAATTTTATCTTCACTAGATTCATAATCTTTATACACTTTTAAATATCCATCAAAAATCAATATTTGACCAGTTGTTTTAAATTTATAATCTTTATTATCAAACACAACCGTTGTTTGATTAACTTTAGCATCTGCCATAAGTGAAGCAAGCGCTCTTTTATAAATCATACTATATAATTTAAACTCATCACTAGATAAGTATTGTTTTACTTTAGTAGGTTCTCTCATAATACTAGTAGGACGAATCGCCTCATGAGCATCTTGAACGTTATCAGACTTTTTAGCAGACTTTATATATCCAACATAATTTTTGCCAAAATTTTCTTCAATATATTTCATTGCTGGAGCAACAAACTGTTCAGATAAACGAATCGAATCTGTTCTCATATAAGTAATTAACCCAACAATTTCATCTCCCAAATCAATTCCTTCATATAGTTTTTGTGCTATACTCATTGTCTTTTTAGCTGCAAATCCCAATTTTGTAGATGCCTCTTGTTGCAACGTTGAAGTCGTAAAAGGAAACTTACTCTTTTTATTTTTCTCTTTTTTCTCAACACTTTCTACCGTATAAGAATTATCAATCTCTTCCAATACCTTATCAGCATCTTCCTTACATTTTAATTCAATATCTTCATCTTTATATTTAAACAACTCAGATTCAAATTCAGGAAACTTCGCCGTAATTGTCCAATATTCTTCCGGCACAAAAGCCATTATTTCTCTTTCTCGATCAACAATTAACTTTAACGCAACACTTTGAACTCTTCCCGCACTTTTTGAACCAAGTTTACTCTGCAATAATTTAGATAATCTAAAACCAATTATTCGATCCAATATTCTTCTTGTTTCTTGACTATGAACTAAATTATCATCAATCACAGTCGGATTATTAATTGCTTCAATAACTTTATCTTTAGTAATTTCGTTAAACAAAACACGTTTGTATTTATTATCTTTAATACCCAAAGTATCCTTTAAATGCCATGCTATTGCTTCTCCCTCACGATCAGGGTCGCTCGCAAGATAAATAAGATCAGAATCCTTAACATCTTTCTTTAAATCTTTAATTACACTATTTTTTCCCTTAATAGGAACATAGTTAGGTTTAAAACCATTTTCTATATCAACACCCAAACCATATTGTCCAGTAGTAGACAAATCCCTAATATGCCCTTTAGAAGAAACAACCTTAAAATCTTCACCTAAATATTTTTCAATTGTCTTACTTTTACTTGGACTTTCCACTATTACTAAATTCTTGGCCATATAACCACTCCCTTACTAACTTATACAGATTAAAATTATATTTGTCAACATTAATGTTTCTACTTATATCATACTCTGTAAATTAAACAATCCTTCAAAAAATTTAAAATTTTACAATTTTTTTTCTAAATATGCCTTCACTGGTCCATAACTTCTACGGTGTTCATCAATTATACCATATTCTTCTATTGCCGCAAGATGTTTTTTCGTTGGATAACCTTTATTCTTTTTAAAATCATACATCGGAAATTTTTCATGTAACTCATCAAGCATTCTATCTCTTGTTACCTTCGCGATAACCGAAGCAGCACTTATAGTAATACTTTTTAAGTCTCCTTTAATAATCGAAGTTGTAGGTACATCCAACTCAAGTGGCATTGCATCAATCAAAACATGTTCTATTTGACAATTTTTCTTACATTTAAAAATAGCCTCTTTCATTGCCAACTTAGTTGCTTCATATATATTAACATCATCGATTATCTTTTCACTTATAATCCCAACCCCAATACCAAGTGCTTGTTTTTTTATCTCCTCAAAATAAAATTCTCGTTTCTTCTCACTTAATTTTTTAGAATCAGTTAAACCATCTAAATTAAATTTCTCTGGTAACACAACACAAGCCGCAACCACAGGACCAACCAAAGGACCTCGCCCAACCTCATCAACTCCTGCTATAAAAGAAACTCCATCTTTTCTCAATTCTCTTTCATATTTATAATTATCTAATACTTCCATTTTTACACACTCCAAAACTATATTAACACAATTTTTTTCAAAAAATAAAATTTACGTACTTTTTAAAACGTAAACTTTACTTTAATATCTTTTCTAATCTTTTATGAGAGGACTCATCAAACTTCTTATAAGGATCCATATCAAAATCATTTAATACAAATCCTCTCTCTTTAGCCATCTTAACAATAACTCCTTCCAAACAAACATCTTCATAACTTTTAAGCATTCCTTCCAACTCTGGATATTTTAAAATAAGATTTTTGTAATCAGCAATTGTCAAACATCGAAAGAAATCATTCACATAACCAGCAATTGAAAAGTATTCATCATCAAAAGATGCCTCATAATCAAATATCGGACTTAAACAAATTTCTCCATTAGGATGAAATTCATAAAAAATATTTCCTCCCCTATCAGTCTGTCCCATAAAAATATCCAATCCCATCATCTCTAAATAGTCATTCAAAAACTTTTTTCTATTCTCATCATCTCTACATTTTTCTAGTAATATGTCAAAACTATCTCGATCAAAATAATATGGTAACTGTGCGCTCGTCTTATATACAACTCCATCTTGTTTAAAATCATATGAACCAACCCGATATTTAGATTGTTTTACTACAATATCATTAGAACCCAAACATCTTTTCACATTTCCTAAACATACTGGAAAATAATGTGCCGTTTTAAGTTTACGAACATTGGCTAATTCCTCTCCGATAAATTCATTAATATCAAAATCTTTATGAAAGATTAAAGGCTTACCCGCAACCAAAGCAATACTAGAATTTTTTTCTTTAGCCCGAACAACCGGAGTTTTAAAATTAACAATATTATAATCAAACATTATTTTAACCTATCAAGTGTCACAGGACCAAAATATCCATTTTTTAAATCTTTAACTATAATATTAGAAACCTTTTCATAATCAGCAACGCCTCCACGACCTAATGCCCCGCGTCTAGAAGCAATTAAATCATACGCTTCTATTAAATCTTCATCCAATTCTTCTATACCATATCTTTCTTTTAATTTTTCAGGATAAAGTTCATTCATCTTTCTTAAAATAAAACAAGCAATATCATCAATATTCAATATTTCATCTTTTATAGATGACAAGCTCGCTAAAACATGAGCCGCTTCCTGATCTTCTAATTTAGGCCACAAAATCCCAGGAGAATCCAATAATTCTAAATCCTTATTAATTCTAATCCAGCTAAGATTCTTAGTAAAACCAGGCGTGTTCCCAACACCAGCCGCTTTCTTACCAACTAATCTATTAATCAAAGTTGACTTTCCGGCATTAGGAATACCTACTATTAAAACTCTTCCAGCCCTAGACATCATACCTTTCTCATGACGTTTGTCATTAATTTTTTTCATCATACTTAAAGTAGTATCAATTATCTTTTTAACACCACTATTATTATTTTCCATTAAATCACAAGTAATAACATTATATCCTAACTCTTCATAATATTTTACAAACTTATCAGTTTCATTCTTATCACATAAATCATACTTAGTCATTACAAGTATTCTAGGCTTATCCTTTATCAATTCATCTATATCAACAATCTTAGACGAATACGGCATTCTCGCATCAATAACCTCGTAAACAACATCAATTAAATTTAATTTTTCAGTTATTTCTCTTTTTGTTTTTGCCATATGCCCAGGATACCAATTGATATTCGTCGATGGTAAACTTTTTATATTTTCATCCATCTTTTTATTT
>CAYXZZ010000009.1:0-31070 GCA_964470055.1 uncultured Mycoplasma sp. | reverse complement strand
AATGTGAATTGTATTTAATTATTCATTTGTTGCACTTGACTTTTTAATTAATAAACCAAGAAAAAAATAGGTCAAAGGCCTACTTATTACCATATATTCTATTATACTCTTCAACTACAAAAAGCATTTCCTTTCCAATTTTAGGATCAAGTTTTCCATCATTCATAGCCTCTTCAAAGAAAACTGTCAAATCACCCACATTAACATAAAACAAATCAAAATCAGTCTGACATTCCAATTCATCATAATGTGTCTCACTATAATTAGGCTCCTCATCAGTAAAAACTACATAATAGTAAATCTTATTACATACTTTTTTTCCAGTATCAAAATAATTGGCATCGTACGTAACTATCTGCATAAAAGGCCCTGTTTCCAGTAAAACATCAATCCCAGTTTCTTCCTTTATCTCTCTACATAAAGTCTCTTCCATACCCTCGTGTTCCTCTTTATGGCCACCTGGGAATTGATAAGTACCATTATTATGAGCAAGTAAAATCTCATTCTTACTATTAACAACCAATCCTTTTACTCTAATAACTGTAGATTCTATATCTTCATCTTTTAAATTAGTTTCATTAATAAATATCTGTTTCACGACTAACCACCTTATCTAATATACATATCTTTCCCAATACTCAGTCACACTAGGACTAACCGTATTCAAGAAATAATCAATTTGTTCACACATCAACCTTGCCTTTAACCATATTGTCTTTCCATTATTAAGACAACTGGCCTTACTACTTTTCATCATATACTCAAATGTTGAAGCCCTATCCTCATGTTCATCAGTTTGCGCATAACTATTAACAAAATACGCATCTGCCGAAAATGTCCTCGCATACGAATAACTCGCATCAACTGTACCATAACTGAAATTACTAGGATTAAGTGTATTCCAAGATGTAAATCTAAATCCTGTTGAAAATATATATTTTTCTATATAATGATAAACTTCATGATGAAAAGTATCCGCAAAATCATAATCTGTCGCAATAGAAATTACAATATTATTATATGACGAATCAGTCACTCCAGTAACATTTGCTGTAGAATATCTCTTAATTAAATAAAAAGTCAAAGGAAAACCATAATTACTAATTTCCTTAAAAAAACCAGTTGGATAAAGCGCCAAAGCAACATTTAAATTTATAAGTGCCGCTTGAACAGTTGCCGCATCAGTTAACATTACCGTAGTCATTCCCCCAACACTATAACTACTAATTTCACTACCATATTTTACTTTTACACCATACGCCTCTTCAATTTGTGTCCTAAGTAATGCATTTTTTTCTTCTAATGTCACCGTTGGAACACTTTCAGTAGTCGACGAAGAATCACTATTAGTACTTCCCTCTACGCTTCCTCCACCACTAACATTAGTATTAGAATTATTTGGTTCAAAAACAGTAGAACCATTTCCAACATCACTACCACCACTAATACTAGAATCACTATCAATAGGTGGTACTACTGTCGGATTAGTAACAACAGTCGATTCATTTCCTACAATTGCTTCAACTTCTTCATCACTATCAACCGTTGTAATTGAAATAATTTCATCATCTAATCCTGCTAAAACAGTCACATCATCAACAGGATGCAATATCTTATTAGAATCTATCTCTATAATAGTTCCCCACAAAATTAAAATTACAGAAAAGATTATTAATAATTTAGCCAAAAACATTTGTGCTTTCGATGTCATATTAACACTCTCCTCTACTATATTCAATTATAACAAACCCCAAACAAAAAAACCATAGAAAAAAAGAAAACAGTAATTATTACTGTTAACTCATTAACCAAACCATAAATAACAAAGATAATCCTATTCCCATAACCAAGATAAACGTCGCAACAGCAGTTGTAACACCATCCTCGTTATTAGAAATATCAATATTATCTAACTCTTTCTTCTTACAAAGTCCCATTAAATAATTAGCATAATCTAATGAAATACCATCAACACTCAACATATCATTATCTTCAGTAACAACTCTATATGTATATTTTCCATCAGCATTCATATCAATACTATCATTAAAGGCAATTACCATTGTTTTAGAATACTCAAGTATAAACTTCTCTAAAAAGTCTTTATAAAAATCCTCATCACATACAAAAGTTGAATCTTTTAATATATCCTTAGTTCCATCTTGTTGAATAAAACTAACTACATTAGTACAATTATCTCCATCAACATTAAAACTTATAAGTACAGAATTTTCTTTTGTTGTTAATCTCGCTATATTCAAAAGACTTTCACAATATTCATCATACATCTCTTTATTAATCATATTTCCTCTTAATTCTTAACAAGCGCTTGTCCTGAACTTCCTGCTTGTATTTCCTTATTCATTGCACTTACTTTATCAAATAAAGCCTGAGCCTCTTGCGTTTGACCAGCCTTATATAAAGTATTCGCTTGTTCCATCATCATTTGCATTTCTTTTTGTTTATCTTGTACTGTTGGTTCTAATAAACCGTTAGCAATCAAAGTTTGTTCATCGGCTTTTACTTCGACTCCTGCATCACCAACAACTTGACTTACCTTATTTTGAACAACATCTGTTGTAGCAGCATTTTCTTGTCCTATATTATTTTTTCTAGATTCCAATAATGCTTTTTGTGTTACTCTTGAAGAACTTAATTTCTCATATTGCATTTTTGTAACTAAAATTGCTTTTACTGTATTTTCAGTTGCTCTTACATATCTTTCTAATGCAACTTGTCTTTCTTCTTCTGAAAGATTAGGATCCGTTGCTATCTCATTTTTTACATTCTCTATAGTTTGTAATTGACTATCTGCTAAAGCAATACCGTTTGCAACAGCTGCATCATTATTTTGTACTGGAGCCACATCTTCATCAATTGGAGATAAAACAAAACTTCCAGCATTTTCAACAGACACCTCTTCATCAATTGAACCAGTTTGACCCGGAATCTGAATAACTTCATTTACCGGTGGAACTACTTGTTGCTCTATAGTTCCAACAACTTCTGGAACTGGGCTCTCAACTGTAGTAGTATCAGTAACTACTGCCACTGGTTCTTGCTCAACATTCTTAACTTCTTGCTCAGGAATTTCAATCACTGGTTGAGAAACAACATCACTTCCTGTAACAACCCCAGGTTCTGCTGATACCGGAGCACTTACTTGTTCCCCACCAACAGTTGCTTCATCAACTACAACTCCCGGTATAACAATTCCTAAGTCTCCATTAGTATTAACTTCTTCAGTTGGAATAGCCTCTGTTGATACAACAACTTCCTCACTAACTGGAGCCTCAACATTTTCAACAGGCGTCGAATTAGTACTAACACTTTCTACAACTTCAGAAACATGAACATCAGAACTTTCTTTAGCCTCACTAATTTCCATAATTTCTTTACTAGTTGCTAAAATATCATTCATTTTTATATCAAATTCACTTAATATACCCAAAATTTTTTCAATATCTTCTTTTTGCTTAGTAAAAAGAGTACTTAATCGCTGTTGTTTTTCAGGATCAAAACTTTCAAGCCTTCTCGTAAGAATATCAACTAATCCTTGTTCACGATAAACCTTATCAAATAATACTGCCTTAACATGTTGACTTGCTAATTCATAATTTTCCATTTCCAAAACCCACCTTTCTACTCTGCATTCGCTATTTTCTTAAGTAAATGTTGAACATTAGTCCATTCTGCATCATCTACTATTTCCTCTAATTTCAAAGTACCATTATCAGAAACCACTTTCGAAATATAAATAACCTGATCTCCTTCTGTACCTTGTACTTCACCCTTAGTATAAACTAAATATTGATGAAGTCCATCTTCAGACATTAAATATGTAACTACTTCAACCTTTTCTATAGTTCCACTTGCATTTACTATCTCAATCATTTCTTTTTCCATAATGCCACTCCTTTATTCTCTTATATAATTATACAAAACTTTTTTAAATAAGTAAACTAGTTAAAATTGAAACATTAACCACTCCGGCTTAAAAATAAGTAATATTCCAATTAAAAGCATTAAAAGACCACCTATCAAATGTGAATACTTACTATACTTAGTTGAAAAGCCTGTTACCTCCATCGTCTTCATCGCCGCAAAGAAAACAATCATATCATCTAACAAAAAGAAAATAATATAAAGTAATACATAGAAGAAAGCCCCTATTCCAGTAACATTATTAAGTGCCAGTAATTGTGTATAAACAAGAGGCAGCCCAGCAGAACAAGCAAGCTCAATAATATTAACTGAAAAAGCAAGCGCTACTGCTCCAATAAGTGCTAAAACTAAACTCTTCTCTTGCGTAAATTTCTTTATTCTCGCAAATACACTTTTCCTTTTCTTTTCATCTACCACACTACACCCACTATCCTGATGCTTAAAGAAATTATATAAATTTACAACTCCACCAATAATCGCAATTCCTGCCACTATATTTCTTAACCAAATAGAAGTCGAAATATTAACCACAATATTTAGCCAAGACATCATAATCAACATATAAACCGTTGCCGAACTAATCAAAAACGTAAGACCAATTGTCCACATTCTCTTCCTATTCTTCATTCCAATTAACATACTAATCAAAAATAGCAAAACCCACATCGCACAAGGATTAAAGCCATCTATCAAACCAAGTATTAATGCCGCAGTTGACAACGACACATTCTTTAAATTAACTTTCCCAAAAATAGGAACAGAAATAGATGTCTCATCATCAATTTGTTTTTCTTCTTTTTCAAAGTCAGACTCACTATCACTAGAATTTTCTTCCTTTACATAAGTTCCATTTTTAATTTGCAAAACAACATCTACATATTCACTTTCCTGATAATACTCAATTGCTCTTTCAATTTTCCCCTCAAGAGCCTCACTCCAACCAACCATTACCGTATCACCAATAATAGTAACTGGTACTCCATTTCTTTGAATCTCTAACTCTTCTCTTACTTTCGATAAAAGCTCTTGATTATCAGTATCCCTCCACACTTCATACTGAACAATCTCAAAGTTATCATAATCATCCTTTATCTCATTCAAAAACTCTTTCTCTGCAGCACAGTGTGGACAAGTATCACCATAAAACAAATATAAAGTTATCTGGTCACCTTCTTTCGCATTAACTGGTACAAGAAAACAAAAAGATAGTACAAGTACCATCAAAATCATTCTTAACTTCTTCATCTACTCACCTATCTCCTCTATAATTTCAATTAATTTTTCTTCAGATAATTCTCCAACTACTCGTCTTATCTCCTGATCATCTTTATAAAAAATAAGTACTGGTAAAACATCCCCAACATTATATTCTTTTATCTGTTCCTCATCAATATCATAATCAAGATTAATTGTTTCAATATCATACTTTTTAAGTATATTTTTCCAAGTCTTATTCATCACCAAACACCCACTACACCAAACTGCATTTATCTTCACAACTTTCATCATCTTCACCTACTTTATATGTAACTTTTCAATACATTGTTTAAATATCAAAATAAATTCCTTTAATTCTTCCTTAGTGGTTAAATAAGACAAACTAATTCTTAAACTTCTACCTGCTCTATCTTCATCCTTAACAACAGCGTACACTGCTTTTGAATAATTTCCCGTCGAACAAGCTGTCTGTGTTGACACATAAATATCATGTTCTTCTAATGCATGTAACATTGTCTCAGACTTAATATTTTTCAAACTAATATTTAAAATATGCGGTAGACACTTATCATTACTATTAATATAAACATCCAAATTTCCCAATTCATCTTTCAAATAACTATTTAACTCTTTAACATGTACTAATTTCTCATCAAAATCTTGATATGCTAATCTCAATGCTTTCGCAACTGATACAATCAAAGGAGTTGCTGGAGTTCCACTACGAAATACAGTTGTAGACTTTCCACCATGAATCAATGGTTCAATAATAATACTTTCCTTCTTAATCAAGCATCCAACACCTTTCATTCCATAAAACTTCTGTGCTGAAAAAGATGCTAAATCAACATCTGTTAAATCAATTTTTTCTTTACCAATACTCTGCGTCACATCACTATGGAAATAACATTTAGGATATTGTTTAACTATTTTACCAATTTCCTCTATTGGTTGTCTCACTCCAACTTCACTATTAACAGAAGCAATTGTTACTAAAATAGTATCATCTCGTATTAATCTCTTTAAATCATCTAAATCAACAACACCATTTTCATCTAACTTAACAAAGTCAATATCAAATCCCTGACCTTGTAAATACGCAAGTGGTGCAATTACAGATGAATGTTCAAGTTCCGTACTAATAATATGTTTTCCTCTATTTTGATACTTTAAACACATCCCCTTAATAGCCATATTATTAGCCTCACTTGCCCCACTAGTATAAATAACTTCGCTCATCTTTACTCCTAAAATAGAAGCAATCTGATTAGTTGCTGCATCAATCAACTTCTTCGCATTAACTCCTAACGCATGTAAAGAATTAGGATTTCCAATATATTCTTTAGTTGCTTTTACATAAGTATTTAAAACATCCTCATTTACTGGTGTTGTCGCACTATAATCTAAATAAATCATCAAATCACTCTTTTCTCCAGTAATTATACCAAAAAAAAGAAAAAGTGAAAATAACTACTTATCATTATCTCCACTTACCTTATATAAATCATAATTTAGCTGTGCAATTGCTAATTCAATTGTCATCAACTTCTCACTATCATCCAAAATATCATTCTCTTTAAGTAACTTCAATATCTCATTAGAAACTTTTATAATTTCCTCCTTCTTAGGATATACCTCTATTTTTTCCATCATATATTTCATTAACTCCACCTCTTACTCTTCTATACTATTAACAATATCTGAAATTGCTTGCATCTTGATATCAACCTTCATCATATCATTAGCACTTTCTTCCAATTCTTTATTTAACTCAGCCGGAAGAAGTCCTGGCACTTTATACCTTAACTTATGATCAAGACTCGCCCAACAATCCATCGCAACTGTCCTAATTTGAATTTCTGCTTCCACATACTCAGTCCTATTTTCCAAATGAATTGGTACCAAAACAATCATATGATAACTTCTATACCCAGACTCTTTAGGTTCCTCAATATAGTCCTTTTCACTCTTCACAATAAATTCATCAGTATTTCGAATAATTCCTACAATCGTATAAACGTCCTTTACAAAAGAACATATAATTCTAATACCTACTACATCATATACATTTCTTGTAATATTATCAACAGTTAATTCAAAACCCTTTCTCTTTAACTTAGCCTCAATTCTATCTAATGTCTTTATTCTCGACTTAACATGTTCAACTGGATTATATCCCGCTGTAAATGCATATTCTTGAAGTAATATTCCAAGTTCTGTCTCTAACTTCTTCTTAGCAAAATCATACTTCAACATCATTTCATTATATTCTCTACTATTTACTAACTCCACTATACTTCTCCTTCCTTATCCGCTAAAAAAGTAGTAAACCCTTGCTAAATTTACTACTCCTCTTAAATTTATAAATTATTTATTAGTATTTTGATAGTAGTCTCTTTCAGCAATAGATGAAGCAATATAATCTAACTCATCTAAATCATCTTCCTCATCTTCTTTAAGTACTACCTCAATTTGGCATAAAACTTCTTTTAACGACGCACATTGTAAGTAATTAATACCAAATCTTTTCAAAACATTAATTTCTCCATTAGTAAGCATTAGACCATTTCCAACATCTACAAAACTATTTGTTGTAAAATCTAACCCATCAACTAATGAACCTATATCGAAATTCACTTTCCTTTTCTACCTCACTAAAATGATTATTTACATGAATAACCATTATTTTTCAGTCTAGTCATTAACTCACCTTCAGTGTAACTGTCTTTAACTTTTAAAGTAATAACATCGCTACTCTTAGTATTTGTAATAACCTTCATTTCTAGTTCATCATTATAGAAAAATTCAATATTATTTAGAATAATCGTCTCATCATCTTCAACTTCCACTTTAACAGTAATTCTATCTTTCCCTTTAGTTATAGTAACCTTATCTTCACCCAAATACTGATAAGATTTCTCTAAAGCAAACATAATACCGTCCAACTGACTATCGTCGACTAAATACTCCTCAGGCAATATTATTGTTTTTTCCAAAACCATTTTATCGATTTTATTACCATTAATAGTAGTATCCAAGACTTCAAAAACAGTTATATCTAAATCGTCTTGTACCTTTCTATCGCAAACCACAAGAGGTTGTTTCACAGTTGCAAACAAATAAATAATAATAACTATTAATATAACAGTGATTGTTATAGGAAAAATCTTACTCTTTTTTGTCTCCATCTTTTACCGCCTCTCAGGCATATTATATCATATGACTTAAAAATATTCAAGAAGAACCAAAAAAGAGACTTTTTCACATAAAATCCCTTTATTCACTCCATTTCCAATCTCTAATATATGGCATATCTTCCCCATTTTCAGAAATATATTCCCTATGTTTAACAAGCATTTGTAAACACCAATCAACTAAAGATTTAGACGTATTAGCATAACGTGGAATTCTTCTTAAAGCATCCATAACTAAATGGAATCTATCAATTTCATTTTGTACACGAATATCAAATGTTGTTGTAATAGTTCCTTCTTCTTTATATCCATGAACATGAATATCACGATTTTCTCTTTTATATACCAACTGATGTATCAATGAAGGATAACCATGAAAATTAAAAATAATTGGTGTATCTTTCGTAAAGATTGAATCATACTCTTCATCAGTCATTCCATGCGGATGTGTCAAATTAGATTGAAGTTTCATTAAATCAACCACATTAACAACTCTAATTTTTATACCTTTAACATACTTTCTCAAAATATCCACCGCTGCAAGAGTCTCTAACGTTGGTGTTTCTCCACAACAAGCCATTATAATATCTGGATCTCCCTCATCATTACTAGCAAATTTCCAAATCCCAACACCTTTAGTACAATGTTCTTTAGCCTCTGCCATTGTTAACCATTGTGGTCTAGGATGTTTAGAAGCAACAATTACATTTATATAATTCTTAGTCTTAATACAATGATCAAAACAAGATAATAAACAATTTGTATCCGGTGGTAAATACATTCTCACAACATCTGCTTTTTTAGTAACTAAATGATTTAAAAAACCTGGATCTTGATGTGTATAACCATTATGATCTTGTTGAAAAACATGTGACACCAACATAAAGTTAAGCGATGCAATTGGTGCTCTCCAAGAAATTTGATTACATACTTTTAACCACTTCGCATGTTGACTAGCCATAGAATCAACTATTCTAACAAAAGCCTCATAACTATGAATAAAACCATGTCTACCAGTTAATAAATATCCCTCTAACATTCCTTGACATACATGCTCAGACAAATAAGAATCCATCACTCTTCCATCACTAGAAAGAAACTCATCATTCTTCAATGTCTTATAATTCCAAGTTCTATTAGTTGTCTCAAATATATGATTAAATCGATTTGATAAAGCCTCATCCGGACCAAATATTCTAAAATTCTTGTTTTTATCGTTTAACTTAAAAACATCTCTAATATAATTACCAAGATTCATTGTATCTTGTGAAATAATTTCTCCATGTTTCTTTATATCTAAAGTATAATCTTCCCACCTAGGAACAATAATATCTTTTAATAATAATCCACCATTCGCATATGGACTTGCTCCCATACACTTAGAAGGTGCAGGACATAATTCTTTTAACTCTTTTCGAAGTTTTCCATTAAGTTCAAAAAGTTCTTCAGGTTTATAACTTCTTAACCATTTTTCCAATAAAGGCAAATTAACAGGATTATCTCGACTTATAGTAATAGGAACTTGATGTGCTCTAAAACTGCCTTCAATCTTTTTATCATCAATCTCTTTAGGACCAGTCCAGCCTTTAGGCGTAGTAAGAATAATCATTGGATAAGTACCCTTACCAGTCTCTTTAATTTTCTTAATATCACTAACTACTTTATCTAAAACTTTAGCCATATCTTCATGCATTTTCAAAGTATTAGATCCCGTTACAAAGTAAGGCTTCCAACCATATCCATAAAATAAATCTTCTAATTCATCTTCACTCATTCTACCTATAACAGTCGGATTAGCAATCTTATAACCATTACGATGAAGAATCGGCAAAACAACTCCATCAGTCTTTCTATTTAAGAATTTATTAATATTCCAACTAGCAGCAAGAGGACCAGTTTCAGCCTCACCATCTCCAACAACACAAGCAGCAATCAAATCACTATTATCAAGTACCGCTCCAGCAGCATGAGACAAACTATAACCAAGTTCTCCACCTTCATGAATTGAACCAGGTGTCTCTGGAGCCACATGACTACTTACTCCTCCAGGAAAACTAAACTGTTTACAAAGTTTTTTTAGTCCCTCTTCATCCTCTGTTATCTCAGGATAAAATCTAGTATAAACTCCTTCTAAATAATTATTTGCAATCATTGCTTGCCCACCATGACCAGGTCCAGATAAATAAATCATTTTTAAATTAAACTTCTTAATAACTCTATTTAAATGCATATAAATAAAATTCTGCCCTGGAGCAGTACCCCAATGTCCAACTACATTGGGCTTAACATCAGTAATTAATAATTCACGTTTCAATAAAGGATTATCAAGTAAATATAATTGTGCAACTGATAAATAATTTAACGCTCTAAAATAAGCATCCATTCTATTTAATTCTTTTTTTGATAAAACTGCCATACAAAACTAGCCTCCCTAATATAATTATTATATCATCATTTATGAATTTTGATAATAAATTACAAAAAAAATCTAGTGGCAGTGAAAATTTCACTGCCACTATTATCTCAAAAAAAAGATGAGTTGGCTCCACAGTCGCCAACTCATCAAACATCTCATACTTAAATTCAATAATTCGCTATCTCATCTACTCATTATATTTTATTTCATAGCCCACGAAAGGGTTTTCGTGGGCGCTATCGCAAAGTCAAGAGTGCGGAACACATAGCACTACTCCACAATATACGGTTTAGATGTACTTCCTTCTCCGCCTATAATATTTGTTCCGGGTTGAAGTGAAACCGACGGACGAACGCCGAAAGCGTTGTTCACGTAGCTGACGCTCAATAGGCCAGACGAAGACACGAAGAACCCGAGAGCGCTGATGCCGTTGAAGAAATACGGCGACAAAGACCACTGTGCCGACCCTGTATATAGATAAGCAGTAGTGCTATAGTTTGACCCTGTCCCACTTCCTGCTAAAGCATATTCATCCGCTGTTAATAAGGCTACTGGATATAGTAAATGTTTATCTGTATCTGTTGATGCTACTGTTAATTGATAATCACTTTCACAGTCTAAGCTAGGCGACTTATTTGTTATCAATCTACCATATGCTCCAAAATATGTATTAGATCCACTTGTACTTGCTACGCTTCGATCATTGCACCATGGCGTATCCTCTAATTGACTTGTATATGTTGTCATATTTGATGCATACCATGCATCTACTACTCCTTTGATGGTTGAATTTGTTCCGTTTGCATAGACATATCTTACATCATCTATTGATGAATAACTTGAATTAAATGCACTTGTACCAATTGTTGGTGACGTTCCATTACATTGTCCATCACTCGCAGTTCCATTATATACCAATTTTACTCCGCCTGTTTCTGTCGTTCTGACTATCTTCCAACAGAAATTCGCAAATAATACATTATTATTTGTTACTGCTCCTCGATAGTAATATATTGGATTAGTATCATTAACTGTACTACTTACTACATATACACCTGTATCAGGAGTAACACTAAAATCTACACTCACATCTAATTGAGAATTTTTCATCATTTGATAATTTATTGTATTCACATTAGAACTCACACCTAATGACGGCATAAAAGTTGAATCATCCATTGATGAATAAATCATTGAAATACTTCCAAAGTTTACACTAAATTCTCCATCGGCTCTATCTCCTAAAATGTCATAACTAATTCTAACTTTAATCTCTTCACCAGTATCTTTTTCTAAAGAATGTCCCACAATTGTAGTTGTTTCACTATACTCTGTTCCCGCAACTGATAAAGTAATTTCAATCGCAGTACAAGCAGATTGAACTAATGAGTCTGTCGCATCATCCCCTCCAGTACAAGTTTTTTCTCCATTAAAATTAATACTGTTTAAATAAGCAACATATTCACCTTCATTACGTGCGTAAAAGGTATATTCAACATATTGCCCCGGTGCAGTAAAAACAGCAGACAACTCACTTATTATTGGCGTTGTAGTATTATTAATAATCCCATTTGCAGCCGTTACGCCCGTTGAAAAATCAGAAGGTGCAACTTCTGATTCATCAAGCTCATCTTGTTTTGTCGAAAACTTTACACTAAATGTTGATGCATTTGGTGTTACTGATGCTGATGAACTGACTTTGAATATTTCTGAAAATGCCGCAAAACCAATTGACAAACCTGCAATAGTAACAATCAACGCAATAATTATAATCATCTTTTGTCTTCTATACTTTTCCATAATTTCCAATTACCTCCTAATATACAAAGTTCTCTACTTTATATATTTTGTTATGATTTCATTGATATATAACGAATTCAGAAAAATTGACGGCTTATTTTGACGGATAATATTTTTGTATTTCTGATAAAACGCGTTGATATTAATGAAAAAATCAAAAAAAGTTGACGGCGATAAAGAAAAAAAATGCTGTTAAAACGTTGATTTTACAAGTGGTCGAAAATTTTCGAAATTTGTAATTTACTTTTATGAAAACCCTTGTTATAATTGTATTAATTGAAGATATATAAAGTAGAGAACTTTATATATCGCCGTCAAAAAAAGAACTTTTAACATTAAAAATTTAAAAGTTCTTTTCATTTCTATACTAAACATAAAAGATTCAAAAAATAACATAAACTATATTAATAAATTATTTTATTTCTAGCCAATCGATAAACATAAAAAGTATATAAAGAAAAATCACTATGTTTTTATAATATAGTGCTTTAATAATCTATTAAGGGCACTGATAATAATAAATATCAGGTGAAATTACATAATTAATATCAAATCCTACATAATTTCCAATACAAACAGGACAACCATAATAAGTTACACTTTGAACTAGTACAGTGAAGTTAGCTTTTAAACCAGAGATGGTCGTATCACTAATAGTTGCATCCTCTCCAGTTGCATTATTTGTTCCTGTTGCAGTTACTGGATCTGTTAATTGACTTGTACTACTTGATGAAAATAGTTAAAATATTTGAAAATGCCGCAAAACCTACAGATAATCCAACTATCGCAATAATCAATGCCACTAGTGCAATAATTTTGTCTTGTCTTTGTTTTTCCATAAATTTTCTTTCCTTCCATGTATAAAGTAACAAATATCGATTAATATCGGTATTTTTTTGTCAAAAAAAGCAACTAGTTAAACAACTACTTTTGTCATTTTAATCTAAAAAATTATCTTTCTTAAACTTTTATATAAACTATATTTTTATACTTTAATCCAGAATATCCCATAAACTGGATATCAATGCGAGTATAAATATTATGTATGAAGAAAACTACATTATCAAAATTAAAAAGAAAAGAAAAACAGAGTACGGCAGCGACTGTCAGAATTTAAATCTATGGAGAACAGAGAAAGCTCTACCTAAAAAGTAAAAAGTTTGAGAGGTAACAACCAATACGGCAAAATTTATCTTGTCTTTTATTCTTACTTATATAGTTTACTTTTAAATGCAAGACTAATAAATATCCAATATCATATCTGGGAGTCGTTACACAAAAAGAATGTTCCAATCAATAGAACATTCTTTTTCTCTTACTTAGAAATAACATCACAAATTAATGTTGAAATTTCAGTTGGATTTTCAATAGGAAGTCCTGCAATCATTCTTGCTTCACTATATAAAATTTTAGCATACTTATCAAATGCTTCCTTATCATCTTTATATAATTCTTTTAACTTCTTACTAATTGGATGTTTTTCATTAATTTCAAGTACTAAAGTAGCCTTAATTCCCATATCATTAGGCATTGCATCAAAAACCTTTTGCATCTCAATTGAAACATCACCCTTACTAGTTAAACAAACAGGATGTCCTTTTAATTTATTAGTAAACTTAACTTCTTCAACTTCTCCAAGAACTTCAGCCAAATCTTTAAGTAAATCTTTATTATCCTTATTTACTTTTTCAGTTGTCTTCTTTTCTTCTTCAGTCTCTAAGTCTAATTCACCATTTTCAACATTTTGGAAACTCTTTTCTTCATAAGATTGAATCGCTGTAACAGCAAACTCATCAACATAATCAGTTAAATATAAAATATCAAACTCTTTATCTTTTACTGCCTCAACTTGTGGAAGAGCATTAACTTTTTCAATTGAAGATCCAGATGCATAATAAATCTTTTCTTGACCTTCCTTCATATTATTAACATATTCTTTTAAAGTAACAAGTTTTTCACGTTTTGAAGAATAAAACATTACTAAGTCTTTTAACTTGTCTTTATCTGCTCCAAAATTATTATAAACTCCATACTTTATTTGAACCCCAAATGTTTTAAAGAAAGATTCATATTTTTCACAATCCTCTTTCAACATATCTTCTAATTCTTTACGAATTTTACCTTCAATGTTTTTAGCAATCAATTTTAAACTATGAGATTCTTGTAACATCTCTCTTGAAATATTAAGTGAAATATCCTCAGTATCAACTACCCCTTTTACAAAACTAAAATAATCAGGAAGTAACTCTTCACACTTCTCCATTATTAATACTCCATTAGAATATAAACTTAGACCTTTCTTATAATCTTGTGAATAATAATCATATGGAGCATGACTTGGTATAAATAACAAAGCCTTATAAGAACACATTCCCTCAACAGAAGAAGCAATTACCTTTAATGGTTTATCATAATCACTAAATTTATCCATATAGAAATTATCATAATCATCATCACTAACATCTTCTTTTTTCTTTTTCCATAATGGAACCATACTATTTAATGTTTCTTCACACTTATGATCTTCATATTCATGTTTTTCTTCATCTACTAACTCATGATGTGTAACTTCCATCTTAATTGGAAAACTAATATAATCAGAATATTTTTTAACTAACTTTTGCAACTCATATTCTTCTAAATACTTACTATATTCATCTTCATCAGTATCTTCCTTAATATGTAATACAATTTCTGTACCATTCTTTTTCTTCTTACCTTCAGTAATAGTAAATCCATCTATTCCTTCACTTTCCCAAACATAAGCCTCTTTTTCATCTATTGATTTACTTGTAACAGTAATCTTATCCGCAACCATAAATGCTGAATAAAACCCAACACCAAATTGACCAATAATATTAACCTTTTCTTCACTACTCATATTTTCTTTAAATGATAAAGAACCACTTTTCGCAATAGTACCTAAATTATTTTCAAGTTCTTCTTTAGTCATCCCACAACCATTATCAGTAATAGTAATTGTTCTTGCATCCTTATCAAAAGATAAATTAATTGCTAAATCATCCTTTTCTACTTTAACATTTTCATCAGTTAAACTACGATAATATAGTTTATCTAAAGCATCAGACGCATTAGAAATCAACTCTCTTAAAAATATATCTTTATTTGTATAAATAGAATTAATCATTAAATCAAGTAATCTCTTAGACTCAGATTTAAATTCATGTTTTTTCATCATTTCATCTCCTCAATAAATTTCATTTTATAATTAATTTATAGCACTCTTTTTAGCAGAAGTCAACAAAGAGTGCTAATTTATTCTAATTTTAATTTTTCTTAATTTTTACTTAGAAATTTTTAAAAAAATTTGTTATAATATAAGCACAACGAGTAGCTATTAACGGCGTAAGTCCAGTTGATAGCTACTCTTTTTTAGGAGGGTATACATGTATAAAATAAATGACTATTTAGTATATGGAAAAGATGTCTGCAAAGTACACGATATCGAAGAAAAAAAATTCAATAATGAGGACTATTATCTTCTCCGACCTATTAAGAATGAAGATCTTAAAATATCTGCTCCAGTTTCTGATAAAGCCGGAAAGATTAGAGACTTAATTACTAAAGAAGAAATTGAAAAATTAATTCAAAAAATACCTACTATTTCCATAATTGAAACAGAAGATAAATTTATCGAAAACGAATATAAAAAACTAGCCTCTTCTGGAACTCACGAAGACTTAATCAAAATAATCAAAACAACTTATCTTCGTAATAAAGAACGCCTTGACAATAACAAAAAAATAGCCGAGAAAGACAAAAACTATTTCGAACTTGCTGAAGAATATTTATATACTGAATTTTCTGTCGTCCTAGACAAAACTATTGATGAAACAAGAGACTATGTAATAAATGCTGTTGCAGCCTTAGAACAATAAAGAAGCTTAATACACTTAAGCTTCTTTTTCTTTTACTTTAACTTTTCTTCAAATCCATTTTCATCACTAGTAAACTGAACTAGCCCTTCATTATAAAGATTCATCGCCAACACATCTTGACTAAAACCTTTAATCACTTTCAATCCTTTACTACAAACACCATAGCACAAATAATACTGAACTAAATTTGGTCTTCCTTTATCATTAACCATTATCTTAGAAAATTTCTTTTCCACTTCATCCATTAGGGCCAAAATAACGGTATATACATAATCTACATACTCCAAAGTATCACAATAAACAGACACAATACCACACTTATTATAATTAACAATAACAAGATGTTTATCTATAATGGCATAATACTTATCACCAATATTTTCTAAATAACTAATCTTTTTATAATCTAACTTTTGTCCTTGAAGAATTCCTCTTAACTTCTCATTCTCATCTCGTAACAATTCAAATTCAAATATCTCTTGATAAGGAATAACTGCTTCCCCACACCTAAACAAAGTCAAAATATCCTCACAAACACCACCGACAATATGTGGTACGTATCCAAACAATGACACTATTACATCAAACAAAAATTCCCACTCTCTTGGAATAAACTGAGTTGCCTTAAAACTATATTTTTTCTCCAATAAATCCATATTTATTTCAATATTATAAACTGTAGTTTTTTTACTACTAAAATCATATTCGCCATTATAACTTTTAACATCAGCAAGCATCCTCAAAATATACTCCACACTAACCAAATCAATAAACTGATAACAAACATATTCTGAAATATCATCTTCCACTATATCAAGTGGTATATATAACACCTTATATAAATCAACTTTAGAATTATAAACTAATGCTATATAAAAACTACTTTTATTATAATTACTAATCTGCAACTCAAATATTGCTCTTTCTTTTTTCTTTTTCAAATACTTTTCTATTAACTTTTTCACGTACAATCTCCTTCTGACAAAAAAAACACATCATAAAACATGTCTATTACTTTTAATTCTCTATAATCTCATATGGCCAATCATTTATACCGCCCATATCAACCACATCAGTATACCCCAAATTTTCTAAAATAGATCTTGCATTAGAACTTCTTCCACCAGATTGACAATATACAATTATTCTAGCATCTTTATCTAAATCGATAGCTTCCAAAACACTCAATGGTATATTTATGGCATTTTCTAAATGACCACTTTCATATTCGTCTTTTTCACGAACATCTACAATATATAAATTAGAATAATCACCATAATTATCAATGATTTCCTTAACCTCACTAACTGCAATCATCTCATTCATCTCCTCATTAGTAGTATTACCACATCCAGTTACCATAAAACAAAGAACTATCATCAATAAAATTACTTTTTTCATTTAATTACTCTCCTTTATACTATTCAATTTTAACAAAACAAAAGGACTATTTCTAGTCCAATTTAAAAATATATTCTAATATTTTTCATAACGTATTCTTTCTTCAAAAAAGTTATCATTTTCGCATCGTTCTTCACCAGGATAGCCAAGCGTTATTAATGAAAAAACTCTAACATCTTCTGGAATATCAAGTAAATTTCTCATATAATTTTCATACTCATTATTAGGAACAACCCCTACCCAACAACTACCAATTCCAAGATGAGTTGCCTCTAATAACATGTTTTGTGAAACAGCCCCTAAATCCTGTTGCCAATAATCACTTAACTCTCTTGCTAAAAGAACAATTGTCACATTACTATCTTTTGCAAAATAAGAATTCTTTTTCATCTCTGAAATTTTTTGTAATAAATCCTTATCTTTTACCACAATAAACTCATAAGGCTTTAAATTCCTAGCAGTCGGAGCATTCATTCCTGCCTTTAAAATTGTCTTAATATCTTCATCACTAATCTCTTTATCAATATATTTTCGAATACTACGTCGCTTATAAATTTCTTTCACAATAATCCCTCCATCTACTATCAGTTTATCACTTTTGTCATAATCAAGCAATTAACCATTTTCTTTAGATAACTCTACTATGCGATACCACACTATTGGACTAACTATTCCATTTACATCTAAATTATATTTTCTTTGAATTGCCTTAACTGATTGTTCTGTCAAATTATCAAATGTCCCATTAACAACAACACCAGGAATACTACCAGTATTCTTACAAATTATATATAAAAATCTTTGTAAATTAATAATATCATCACCAGTCATTCCCTCAGACAAAAATCTTCCAGGATAAAACTCATTCAAAACTGTATAATATGTACTTGGAATATCTTTAATAGTTTGTTGATATGCCTCTCTCAATGCTTTCCAAGTAGCCGCATTCACAACCCCTGTAGCAGGAAGTCCATATTTGCTTTGAAATGCCATTACAACCTGCTTTGTATCCTCACCAAAAACATCAGTTCTTAAATCAAGAAAAGGAATTGATGAATCAAAGTAAGAAATAACATTAATTAAATAATGTAAAGTCTTAATATACTGACCAGTATCTCCTTGTTGTAAAGTCTTATTAAATAACAATGTTGCCTCATCTATAGAAATACCCTCAGAATACAAATCACTAATCTTCTTAACCGCATTATAAAGATATTTAATCTTATACCATGTACTTTTATCCACAACACCAGTTACTGGCAAATCAAAAATCTCTTGAAATTTTCTAACTGCACGTTCTGTCTCCACAGTAAAATATGGACTATCATTCATTATCACCGGAATGGCCGGATAATTCTGACCTATTCTATTCAACTGAATATTAATCATTCTTACAAAGTCACCAGAAGTTCCCAGTTCAACAGGAAATCCTGGATACGTTCTAATATTGTCTTCCACTGGTGCATCAAAAATAACACTTACATTTCCATAATAATTTCTTAATATTTCAATCGGACTTTTCCCCTGATTAGCCAAAGTAACACTTCCCCATTGACTAAGTCCATCACAGGTTACATTTTTCCCATCACAATACATCGCAAAAAATGGTTGTACTTGAACATCTTTAATTAAATAATCATTAAAAAACTCATCCACGACTTGTGAAATAGTTTCAAAAAATTGCCTGTTTTCAACAAATGACTGATCATAAGCCGGACTACTAGTAATATCAAATTCATATCCTTTCGATGGATACCATTCATTATAAACACGATTCAATGCAAAAGATATCTGTGCCAATATATTAGCCTTTATCGCATCAAGTGGCCAATTCGGATAAATTTCTCCCGATGCAACATTTTTTATATACTCAACAAACGGTACAGTAATATTTCTTGCTGCCTCATCTGGCTTTCCTAAATGAACAATAATTTCTGTCGGAATTGTCGGAACCCTAATTGCCATTAAGATTCACTCCCTTCTAAATGAATCTCAGGCATCATTTTTACATATTGAATCACATTAACTCCACCAAACATTCCAATAGAATATGTTTTTAAAGTTTCATACCCAGTATGAACTGCTGTCATTTCATAAATTGTATAAACTGGTGTTTCTTCATTTGAAGTAACCATCTTAGGTGCCGGCAAACTAATATTAGAAATTATACCACTAGAATCAGTAAGTCCTTGAAAAAACACAACTCGATATTCTTCTATATCTTTTGAAACAACTATCGCTGTATCAGGAACTGGAATAGCCCCATAAGCCGTAAATACCTGAACCTTTAAGTTTCCAAAATCAGAATTTTCTTTAATAAAATCGGCATACAAATCCGTATTTTTAAACTCTTCATAACTAATAATTTTCACTTACTCAACCTCCTTAATTTTTAACACTTGTCCAATCGATAAACTAGTATTTATCAAATTATTAAGTTTAATCAATTCATCGACACTCGTTCCATAATTTTTCGCGATATTGTAAAGATTATCACCACTCTTAACCGTGTAAGTTACATAAGTTGGTTCTTGATATCCTTCACCATAGCACGAAGATCCAAGCGGTATCCCAGAACTAGTACCACCCCCACTAGTCACTTTTAAAACTTGTCCTATACTTAAAGCCGTTGACTCCAACTTATTAACTGCCATCAATTGACTAACAGTCATCCCAAAATTATTTGCTATTTTATATAGCGTATCTCCACTTTGAACAACATAGGTTCCATACTGATTATCTACATCAGTATTACTAGTAATAGGTATTTTCAACTGTTGACCAATAGACAATAAATTAGAAGTTAAGCCATTTAAAGACATAATATCATCTACACTCGTCCCATACTTCTTCGCAATACTATAAAGATTATCACCAACTTTAACTGTATAAACTACATAATTTTCATTTGATGTATCCCCACTAATAGGAATTCTAAGTTGTTGTCCTATTGAAAGTGTAGTACTACTTAAGTTATTAAGGCTCATCAAAGAATTAACTGTAACACCATATTTATTCGCAATACTATAAAGTGTATCTCCTTTTTTTACCGCATATAAAGATGTTGTCTCTAACGTTGGAATCCTTAACACTTGTCCTACTATCAATGTATTACCAGTCAAATCATTTTCTAATTTTAACTCTTCCACCGTCACTCCAAACTGTTTACTAATTCCATACAAAGTATCACCTCTTTGTACTACATATGTCTGCATATTTCACCTCAAAACAGTATATGTCAAATTATGTTTTCCTATACAAAAAAATTACTAATTAAAATAATGTCAATTTAACAGAATTCTCTATCTAATATTCATTTTCAAACTTCTCTTTATCACTAATATTCAATTCAATTAAAGTAATTTCTACTAATAATCAAATTTTTTTACAGAAACATTTAGACTTTAATTAGCCAATTTCTTTAATTTTCATATTATATATATGAAAGGAGTTTAATATAATGAATAATAATTGTAATGATAATTTACCAGAACACATTAGAAAAACAATGTATAAACCTATATTTTGTCTAGGTGCCACTGGGCCTACCGGGCCTACAGGACCTGCAGGTGGTGCAACAGGACCTACTGGACCAACTGGGCCAACTGGAGCCGCTGGTTTAACTGGTGCAACAGGGGCAACGGGACCTACTGGTTTAACTGGTGCAACGGGGCCTACTGGACCTACTGGAGCCGCTGGTTTAACTGGTGCAACAGGGGCAACAGGACCTACCGGGCCAACCGGAGCAACTGGTTTAACTGGTGCAACAGGACCAACTGGACCTACTGGTTTAACTGGTGCAACGGGGCCTACTGGACCTACTGGAGCCGCTGGTTTAACTGGTGCAACAGGGGCAACAGGACCTACCGGGCCAACCGGAGCAACTGGTTTAACTGGTGCAACAGGGGCAACGGGACCTACTGGACCGACTGGGGCCGCTGGTGCAACAGGGGCAACGGGACCTACTGGACCGACTGGGGCAACGGGACCTACTGGTTTAACTGGTGCAACGGGGCCTACTGGTTTAACTGGTGCAACGGGGCCTACTGGACCTACTGGACCTACCGGACCTACTGGAGCCGCTGGTTTAACTGGTGCAACAGGACCAACTGGACCTATCGGGCCTACTGGAGCCGCTGGTTTAACTGGTGCAACAGGACCAACTGGACCTATCGGGCCAACCGGACCTGCAGGTGATGCAGCTACAATAGAAATTGGAACTACAACTACAGGTGACGCTGGAACAGATGCTACAGTTGTTAACACAGGTACTGCTGAAGCAGCAATCTTTGAGTTTACTATACCACAGGGACCTACTGGACCAACTGGGGCAACTGGTTTAACAGGTGCAACAGGACCTACCTCCAAAGACCAAAAGTGGCACATTACTTTTATCCACAGAAAAAGCACTAATTTGTGCTTCTTTTTTCATTTGCATTTTTAATTCTTGCAGGAATAACTTTAGTAGTATTGCAATTATTACAGCAACTTCCTTTTTCTTTTAATGGAAACGGATTATTTCCAAATTCTCCATCCAACTTATTCCCACATAAGCAACATTTTTGTTCTTTCATATTTTACCTTCTTTCTATTTTTGCTCTAATTCTTTATAAGGATTCTTAACTTTATAATGTATATCTATAGTTCCATCTTCACTAATATAGATTACTTCAATTAACTTAGTAATTAGTATTTTATTAGGTTTCTTTAATGACAAGAATTCTTTTACTAATTTTGTATAATTAGGTTCCTTAATCTTTTTATTTATAATTCCTTGTAAATCTTTCTCATAACAATTTATATTATTTTGATGATAAACAATTGCATTTTCTGTTTCTTTTCGTAATCTCATATATTGGTCTTCCCCAATAATACCAGAATCTAGTCTTTTATACATCTTGTCCAAATCTTTATTCAACTTACTGATTTCTCGTTTACTCTTATCAATTTTGATTTTTAAATTAGTTTGTAATTCTTTACTTTGTTCTTTATCTTTAAGTTTTGACGCAAAGTTAGTATCTTTAACATACTGCATACATTCTTTTTTGATATTACTTAACACTAATTTTTCTAAATCTTCATAGACAAATCTATGTGCTGTACATACTTCTTTTCGTTTTCCATATTTACGATAATAATTGCATACAGTATAATTGTTTTTTCTTTCTTTATAATGTTGAACACTTATACTATGGTTGCACTCTTTACATACCATCATTCCTTTTAACAAGTAATCATACGAATTAGTTGTATGATTAGTATTAGTTTTTATCAATAGTTGTACATTATCAAACTTATTTTCTTCTATGATAACTGGAACTGCATTTGGAACTCTTATCCAATCTTCTTTTGGTAGATATATTATCTTTTTAGATTTATGACTTAAAGTAGTAGTTTTACCTTGTACAATTGTACCTTTATACATTTCATTTTCAAGTAAATCTCTTATAGTACTAGTACTCCACAATTCTATTAAATCAGTATTTAAATCCCTTTTGTTTCCTTTAACAAGAGTAGGTATAGGAACTTTATCTTCAATTAAAATATTTGCAATTTGGTCTGTACTTTTATTCTCTAATGCTAAATTAAATATTCGTTTTACAATTTCAGCACCAACAGGTTCTATTATTAAACAACCCTCATTATCAGGATCTATTTGCAACCCTAAAGGTGGTTCACCACCATTCCATATTCCTTTCTTGGCATTTTCTCTTTTAGTAGCTTTAACTGCTCTTGAAGTGTGTTTTGCATACATTTCATTCATCCAATTTTTTATTGGTGCCATATCATTATTAGCACTTTCAGGAACATAGGTATCCACACCATCTATAACAGTAACAAATCTAACATTATGCTCTGGAAACCATCTTTCCATATAATTGTCTGACTCAATATGTTCACGACCAAATCTTGATTGGTCTTTGGTAATAACCATATTTGCTTTTTTATTTTCAATAAGTCTTATTAGTTCTTTGAAATCATCTCTTTCAAATGTAGTCCCCGATATTCCATCATCAAATAATTCAGCAACTACTTCAAATCTGATGTTGGGATATTTTTGTTTTTCTGACTCTATATAAGTTTTACATATATCTATTTGGTTTTGAATACTTTTACTTTGTTCTTCAGGTGTTTTACCTTCTTCTTCTTTAGAAAGACGGGCGTAAATTATTATATAAAGTACTGTAACCACACGAAACAAATTATCTCTCATTTCTGTTTCCAAAAATATCCCTCCCATCTTTATTATTTAATTACTAGAACAACATTCTAATAGCAATTCTTCAATTAACTTTTGAATAGTTGGTCCTTCATCGTTAAAATGACTAATGACTTTCACAAATATATGCCTCCTAGTTAAGACTATGTGCATAATCTTAAAGATTTGACTATATTTCTGCGAAAACTCCCTATTCCATAGGGTAGTTATAACTATAAATAATGGTGCAGTTGTATGCCATCAATTCACCGCAACACTAACATAGCAGAGTATAATAACCCATACTATAATTATATAATTTGATAATTTTTGCTAATACTGACACGGAATTAACAATATTCATCATCTTCATAGTATTCATCATCATCTTCTTCATTGTCAAAATTGCTAATTAAGTTGTCTAATTTATCAACTAAACTAGAAATCTTTTCAACATCTATGTTATCCTTTTGTAACTCATTTCTAATTTCATCAAAGCAAGGACTCTGGTATAACAATTTATAAGTCTTTTCTTTAATATGTCACCTAATGCCTCTTGTGCATCCCATAGCATTTCATTACTAGCATCTTGCATATCTTCCACTAATGTGTAGTTGATAACATCTTCTAACTTATTTATATTTTCTTCCATATTTTACATCTCCTATATTAAAAATTTTTGTATTCTTCTCTTATTCTTTCAATAGCATCTATTGTCATTCTTAAAGAACTATATTCATAATTGTTTGTCATCTTTTCTAAAAATGACAGTGAATGTTTTAACATATCTTTAAATTCAGCCATTGCTACATCATCAATTCCATTTGGACGACCTCTATCAATAGCATCTTGTAAATTACATTCTATATTATTAGCAGTTTTTACTAAAATTTTAAATAAATTTAAACAATGCGAGATTGAGTCAATGTATCTTTTCTTATTAAACAACCCCTTGATTAAATTATTTGATAAGTCATTAGATAATGTATTGCAAAATCTTTTGACTACTTGAATGCTATCCAACATAAATGTTTGAATATCGCCATATTTTGTATGACCTAACTCAAACCAACTTACTTCATCAGCCATTGTTAAATCATAACTCTTTTCTAACATCAAGCACTTAACAATCATTTCTTTAAAGCTACTGCAAAAGCATTCAAGTTCTCTCATTTTACAATGATATAATTCTTCTCGACATATTTCTAATTGATTCTCTAATACTAACATTTCATTTGTTTTTACTATATTTTTTTCCATACAAAATTCCTCCAACTTTAAATTATTATTCCAAGCACAAAACTTTCACATCTTTTACATTTTTATGAGTTTGTTACTACATTAGCTATCATTATATAAATTGATTACTACTGTACTTTTTAATAACTTTTCTGCATCACATGGAACGTTCTAACTCATACTCTTAAACTTAACCTGTTATGTTCTTACGTTCATTTTGAACTACCTTAGTATTTCAATGCTATCCGATGAACTACTTGGGTATTTTTATAATATAATGATTAGACTTTTCTAACATAATGTTATAAACTTCTTTTCATTATACTTTTTAACATTTGTTTCTAACCGGTCTTGTATTACTAACTACTTAACCGGTTAAAAACATCCTTATCCAAAACTCTTTTTCACTCTTTTGAAGATATTTTTAATAAAGTAGTAAATAACTTTATTATTTATGGTTTTACTACTATTGCTATTCCAAGATTTTCGGCCATAGGTACTGCTTGGACAATACGACAATTAAGTCTAACTCTTTTAACTAATCATCATCTAGATTAATTTTTTCAATAACTTCTTCATCAACAAAGTTATAACCATCGTCAATAATTTCATTACTAAAATATTTAAGTTTGAACAATTCAATGTTTCTAAAAACATATTTTATTAATTCTTGCATACCTTGTAATTTTGCTGGATTTCCTTCTAAATTAATTTCATACCAACCATTAGTATAATGAATAGTTTTTTGTCGTATTAAACTAGTTATCTTATCCAACATTTCATCAATGCCATACCCATATTTAATATAAGTATCTGCGGATGTATCAGTTAATAATTTGTTACTTTTTTCTACGTTAAATACTAATTTTGTAAATTGAGTGGGTGTAGAAGATTTAACAGAATTTTCAATCATCATATTGTTTTCATCTAATATATATTCTTCTTTATCTTTCTTGATTTTTATAATAATATCACTGTTATATCTTACACTTTTAATACCAAATTCTTTTAGTATTGTACCTTTTGTAGGATCAACCTTATTACGATACTGATTTATGTAAATCATTCCAACATTAAATTCTTTTGCTAATGAAGAATACTTATTTATGAATAAATTTAATGGTCTTGATTCATAATTAGTATTATTGTTAGTTAAATCTTTAACTTCCGATTTAGTTTTCTTTTTACCATCTATATCTGTGTAACATTCATTAACTAAATTAGCTAAACTATCAATTATAACTAAATGGAAATGTTTTGTTTTTAAACAATTATCTAATATTTTGCTAACTTGTTTAAATTCACTTTCTTTTACCAACAATAAATCTCCACAATCAGTATCTTCTTCATTATTGCAATACTGCTCACAATTTGTTGATTTAAGTAAATCTTTTATAATAGAATTTTCAGTATCAATATATAGCACATTTAAATTCTTCTTACAGAAGTTTCTACAAATGTTAAGAGCAATAGTACTTTTACCTGTAGACGATTCAGCAACAATTTGAACTTTACTTCCAAGTTCAATCCCACCACCAAGTATATAATCTAAAGATTCTATTTCAGTAGGAATCACTTGATGTTTTTCTTCTTCTGATTTATTTATACTTGATATCAATTTTCTTAATTCTTTGCTTTTTTTCCATTTAATCGACTCCTCTTAATAAAGCATTTAAACTTGCAACTTTATTTTTATGCTATGTTTTCATATCCATCACCTCTTTTTGACAATATTAACTATGAAAATCAGCATACTTTTCTACGAACCCTTTATTTATAAGGGCTTTTTACATATAAAATTGCAATTTTCGACAAAAATTATGCGTAAGATTTGCACTTTATTTATTTGCATGCTACAATAGATTTGCTACTTTAAGGAGAAATTATTTATGAGTAAACAAAAGATAGAATTAACAAAAGATAGAATTGATTTATTAAATCGAGTGATATTAAAAAAGAACTATAAATCATCACCTAGGGCAAAAAGAAAAGCAAAGGTAATATTGCTTAAATCAGAAGGGAAAAGTATTAAAGAAATAATGGACGAAACAAAATTATCTAAAAGAACAATTATAAGTTATGTTAAGGAATACAGTAATCCAAATAAAAATATAGGAGGCATGAGATTTATTCACAAAAATCAATATAAAAAATCAAGCTTAAATATTATAGATAGCGAATTAGAAAATCCAATAATTATGGAATTTAGTCATAATACCCCAATTAGCTATAAAGAAGCAACCCAAAGAATAAAAAAATTATTTAATATTTCATTAAGTGAAAGTGCTGTTAGAAGATTTCTTAGAAACCATAAAATTTATACTAAAAGAAGTAAAAGGCCAATATATTCACTAGAAAACAAATAAAACGATAGAACTTAATCTATCGTTATTTTAATATAAATAATCCTTTAAAACTTCCATTGAAGTTATATAGACATTAGCCTGCCCTTGAAAATTTAATTTATCAGGAACAACTATGTTTTCCTTTGCAATATTTGTTTCCTTTGAAATTTTATCAATAACTTCATCTTTTGATAATTTTCTTTTTGGTGCATATAGTTTTAAAACTTTACCCCTAACTTGTTCAATGCCTTTTGACCTAAGACCAATTGTTATATAAGAATCATAATTATATAAACCACTATTAAAAAATGCTTGATACTCCAATGAATCAAAATCTAACATTCTTTCGTTAAAACTCCAAAATTCATCTATACTTATATCCAAATTTTGTTCTAATAATATAGGTTTGATTATCTCATCAATTCCAATTCCATAATCAATTCCTATGTTTGGTTCTCTAATATGTGAATCAACATCATAATCAAAAATTTTATATTCATAAATATCATCATATCCTAAAATATACTCATATCCGAAAAGAATATTGTTTTTAATTTTTATATTATGATAAGTTGTTTTTTTATGTTCACCATTCCAAATTATTTCTATTTTGTCTTTATCTTTGGAATATTCACCATTATATAATGTTGTATCATCATTAAGTGGACTTATATATATATGATTATCTTTTATTTGATAAGTACATTCTTCAATGTTAGAAAACCAAACTCCTTGTTTTTCTATTGGATATCCATGATATTTTTTTAATTTATAAACTTGATTGTTGTAATATATTGTTTCACCATTTATTGTAGCAATATAACATTTGTTATCATCTAAAAATTGAAATGCAACAGATGTATCAGGAATAATTAAATCTTCTTCATCAAATCCATAAAAATAATCTTCAGTTGAAGTCCAATAATAACCTTCGTTAGATTTATTTGTGTTACTTACACTATCGTTTATATCAGTATTATCTTGTTTTGTATTCTTTTTATCTGGAATATATGAAACTATAATTCCCAAAACAACTATGAATAGTACAAACAATTCTATAGTTAATAATTTATTTTCCTTAATAAACTTAATTATGGTTTTAAACAACATTTTTAAACACCTTAACCTTTTATTAGCTATTTACTTTGGCTTAATAAATCAAATAAATATTTTTCAAAATCATTACATTCATCAATATACTTTTTCTTATCTTTAAAATCCAATTCTTGATAATCCAAAAAAGCAAATGCTGTATTATTTAATCCATTCATATCGTCAAAATATTTTAAAGTTCCTTCATAATATTCAATACTTTCTGCAAAAGTTATATATCCAAAAGGAATATTCTTTTTGGCAGTTTTCCTCAAAGCATATAAATGATTAAATTGAGTTTTAAACGTGTTATCAATATTTTTATATTGATTAGGCATTAAACCACTTGTTTTAAATTCTAATAAGCATACACAATCGTTAATATCAAAAACATTAGTATTATTTATATCTTCTGCATTACTTTTTAATATAATCAAATCCCACTCGATAGGACATCCTTTAACAAAAGCATTAGAATTGGAAACTTTATAATTTAATCCATGATAATTTATTATGTTAGATATATATTTTCTTAAAGTCATAGTAGTTAAATTACCAACTAACTTGTTAAAGCTTCCTTTTAAATTTTCATCATCTTTAATTAATCTTTTTTCAAAGTTAATGCTTTCTTTTCCCTTAATTATTTCATCAATAATCCGATCATTGATAGGGTTGAACTTAATGCTAGCCATTATCCTTCATCCTCTTTTCTAATGATGAAAAGTCTACATCTATAATGTTAAACTTTTGCTTAACTTGGTTAAAAGATACAAAATTTTTAATAAATGAAGATAGTTCTTCTTTTGTAATTGGTTTAAATATTTTAATTGTTTTTCTATCAAGTATTAAAGCACCAGAACTACCATCAATAGTAGGTTTGCTAAAATGAATAACATCTTCTAATATAGCAGAGGCAATTATTTGATTATTCATTTGAAATAATAATAAATCACCAGAACTTGCTTCTAATCCACTTTTACCATAATAATACCAACCCTTACTAACATTGATTAAATAATCTTTAAAAAAATATTTTTGTATTTCTTCAATACTTTTACCTACAAAAGTTTCATCATTTAAAGACATTGGAATTATCCTTATTTCCATAAGTTATCACCACCTTAAATTCATTATATCATGGATTTAAGAATTTGTGCTACGAACTATGACACTTTGTTCAAAAAAATATATGGGACAATATTAGTAAGAGTGGTGATTTATGTGAAATACAGCAAAAAAGATGAAAATTATGTTTATTACTATGTTGGTAAGAGAACCTTGCTAAATATAGAAAAGAAAAAGGTATGACACAACAAGATTTAGCAGATAAATCAACTTATTCAAAACAATTTATATCTAACATGGAAAATAATACTTTTCAAACATTTTCACTAGGTACTACTTGGAAATTATCGCAAGTACTTGAAATAGATATGTATGTTTATTGAACCAGAAGATATAGAAGACGGAAACAACTAATTATTGTTTTTTTTCAACTATATCTAAATATTTATAAATGCTAGGGTATGAGAGTTTAGATAATCTACTAAACTCTTTTTTATTTATTTGATTATTTTTATACATTGGGTAATACTTATAAAATGACTCTGGAATATTATTTATATCAGTTTTAGGCCTACCGCCAATTCGTCCATTTTCACGAGCCGTTTCAAGTCCATCAACTACAGCATCAACAATCATCAGTCTTTGCATTTCTGCAACAAGTCCAAATGTTAATAATTGCATTTCTGTCATTATAGACCATTTTCCTCTACAATCTAAAGTAAACCCATCCCCAAATATTAACCTTAATTTTTTTTCTTTTGCAATCTCAACCAAATCAAGAAGTTGTTTTAAACTTCTACTTAATCTTGATACATCACTGCAAACGATAGTATCTTCTTCTTTAATAATTGACAATAGTCTATTCAATTCCTTTCGGTCTCTTTTAGCACCACTTGCATATTCTTGAAATATATTTTCATCTTTAATGTTATATTTCTTAGCAAATCTTATTTGGCGACTTAAATCTTGTTTTTCAGAATTCGTACTAGCTCTCACATAAGCGTATTCCATAAAATCTTCCTTTCTTAAAATTCTATAATATAAACAAAAACTTTATTTTCTTTTCTTTTATATTTTCAACCTGTTTTTCATATGTTTTCACTAAATAATAGTGTTATCACTAGAATAAATATTAACAATTGTTTTCGTTTATACTTATATTCAAACATAGAGTACTTGTTGAAATATACTGTTTCTGAATTATAGCAAAATAAAAACACCGGTTAAGGTGTTCTACTATTTAAGTCTGGTTATAAC
>CAYXZZ010000008.1:0-31519 GCA_964470055.1 uncultured Mycoplasma sp. | reverse complement strand
TCGGAATTTAAGCCTATGGAGAACAGGGAATTCTCTGTCTCAGAAGTAGGAATATCGATGAAGTGTTAGGGAAGCACAAAGCATTAACTGATGTTAGGGCTAAAGGAAGTGTGAAACAAAATCGAGAACTAACGAACAGAAACTTACTATAAGGCTACATAAATGGATGAGGTTGCCAAACAAACTACTTTATGTGGTAGTTAATTGAGGAAAGATAGGAGGTCTTACGAACAGTTAAGGAAGTCTCTATTAAGAAAAACGGTCGAAAAAGGTGTATCGTAAGAAGTCGTCAGCAGAGGTCGTAGTGCTAGAAAATTAGGAAGGACTGAATAATTTGTAGTTTCGACTACTGAAATTGAAATGGATTATAATCTTAATTAATAAATAGGAAAAGATTAGCATATCTAATGGATAAATTCTATAAAAGATGATTAGTCTATGTACGAAATTAGAAAGGTGGAAACAAATATGGAACTTTTAGAAAAAATACTTTCCAAAGATAATTTGAATCAGGCTTATAGACAAGTCTATAAAAACAAGGGCAAGTGGGATTGACAGCATTGCGGTGGTGTGAAAGAGTATCATATCAAAAATGTAAAATTTATTGAAAATTTACTCTATTCGATTTTTGTCTTTTAGTTGGTTGATTTACTTTAAGTGGGGTTCATGTTATAATTATTGGGAGTGGAGGGTGCTTATATGAAACAAGAAAATATTAGGAACTTTTGTATTATTGCACATATAGATCATGGGAAAAGTACTCTAGCTGATCGAATTTTAGAAAAAACAGGGGCTCTTGATAAAAGAGAATTAAAGGAACAGACACTTGATTCTATGGATATTGAGAGAGAACGTGGAATTACAATTAAGTTAAATGCTGTACAACTTACTTATAAATTAAATGATGAGGAATATTATTTACATTTAATAGATACTCCAGGTCATGTTGATTTTTCTTATGAAGTATCAAGAAGTCTTGCTGCTTGTGAGGGAGCATTGTTGGTTGTAGATGCGGCGCAAGGTGTGGAGGCACAAACACTTGCGAATTTGTATTTGGCACTTGATAATAATTTAACAGTAATACCAGTTATTAATAAGATAGATTTGCCTAGTGCGGATGTTGAAAAAGTTACTACTGAGTTGGAAAATATAGGTTTTTCAAGAGAAGAGATAGTTTGTACTAGTGCGAAAACTGGTGTTGGAATAGATGAATTACTAGAAAAGATTGTTCAAATAATACCGGCGCCTAAGGGTGATAAAAATTCTAAATTAAAGGCGCTTATTTTTGATAGTTTATTTGATTCTTATCGTGGAGTTATTACGAGTATTAGAGTGATGGATGGTGAAGTAAAAGTTGGCGATATGGTAAGAATGATGGAAACGGGAGCCGTTTATGATGTAGTAGGGATTTCTGTTAATACACCGAAGGAAAAACAAGTGAAAGCACTATGTGCTGGAGAAGTTGGGTATTTATATGCATCAATTAAAAGTATTAATGATGTTGCGGTGGGGGATACAATTACTTTAGATAATGATCCTGCAGAAGAAAGACTACCAGGTTATAAACCAATGAAACCGATGGTTTATTGCGGTCTTTATCCGATTGAATCTAATAAGTTTGAGGATTTACGCGAAGCGTTAGAAAAAATGAAATTAAATGATGCTGCTTTGGCATATGAACCAGAGACTTCTAAGGCTTTAGGTTTTGGATTTAGATGTGGCTTCTTAGGACTTTTACATATGGAGATAATTGAAGAGAGAATTGAAAGAGAATTTGGTATTGATTTAATTGCGACATCTCCTTCAGTAGTTTATGAAGTGTTACTTACTGATGGAAGTAAGATTATGGTTGATTCTCCTGCGAAAATGCCAAAGCGAGAAGTTATTTCTAGGACATTAGAGCCTTATGTTAAAACAAGTATATTTACACCATCAGAATATATTGGACCAATTATGGAACTTTGTCAGGATAAACGAGGAACATTTATTAATATGGAATATTTAGATGAGACGAGAGTGACTATTCATTATGAAATACCTTTATCAGAAATAGTTTATGATTTCTTTGATAAGTTGAAGTCTTATACTAAAGGATATGCATCATTTGATTATGAACTTATTGGTTATAAAGAAAGTAATTTAGTTAAAATGGATATTTTATTAAATGGAGATATTGTTGATGCATTAAGTGTTATTGTCCATAAAGATTTTGCTTATAATAGAGGAAAAGCGGTAGTTGAAAAATTAAAGGAAATTATTCCTAGACAAATGTTTGAAGTTCCTATTCAAGCGGCAATTGGAACTCATGTTATTGCGAGAACTGATATTAAGGCAATGAGAAAGAATGTTTTGGCTAAATGTTATGGTGGAGATGTTACTCGTAAGAAAAAACTTTTAGAAAAACAAAAAGAGGGTAAAAAGAGAATGAAGAGAATTGGATCTGTAGAGGTACCACAAGAAGCATTTTTATCAATTTTATCGACTGGAGATAGTAAAAATTAGGTGATGTAAATGAAAGAAAATATTGGAACTAGTAAAACGATAAGAACAATTTTTAGATGGATTAGTGATGAAAGACAAAATAACTTAGATTCTTTTTGTAGTGAGTGTGGTCAAAGAGAATATACTAAATTTACAGATTTAGATCAAGCGTTGATGTTTGTACCTATACCAGTTTTAGATGATAAAGATAAGTTATCACTTAGTCATTATTCGGGTTTTAGTCATTTTTCTTTAAATAGAGCGGCGAAGGGTAAATGGACATATGAAGAAAATGGGGATATGGCTAGATATGAAGAGTATAAAGGATATGTTTCTAGTCTTTCACAAGTTATAAGTGATAATCAAAGTTCTGTTGGGAATATTTCAGTATATAGAGGAGTTCCATTAAAGTATTTTAGGGATTATGGAATTGAAAGTTTAGATGAACTTGCTGCTTTAGAAGGAAAGTTTTTATTGGATGAGGGTTTTGTAAGTACATCGTTAGTAGAAGGTGCTTGTTTTTATCGAAAAGATCCTAAAAATGGAGTTAATTATAATGTAATGATTGAGTATTTAGTTCCTGAAGAATTTACTGATGGAATTTGTAATGTAGGGGACTCTCACTTTACGAGTGAGGCGGAATATTTAATTAATACGTGGAGTATGGCGCAAGTAAGAGAAGTTAGACGAGATGGAGAAAACGGAGCAATTGTGCAGGCGTTATTGGTTCCCAAAAAAGTATATGATGAGTATTATGCTAGAGAGGTTGGAAATGTTAAATGACGAGTTGCTACATACATATACCGTTTTGTGAAAAGATATGTTCATATTGTGATTTTTGTAAGTTGTTTTATAACGAAAGATTAGTTGATCAATATTTAGAAAAGTTAGAAGAAGAAATACTTACTATATATGAAGGAGAAGAGTTAGAAACTATATATATAGGTGGAGGTACACCTAGTAGTTTGAATCTTCAGCAATTAGAAAAATTATTTTCAATTATTGATGGTTTAAATAAAAAAAGTGATATTGAATTTACTGTGGAGTGTAATTTTTTAAATACTGATTTAGAGAAGTTAAAATTATTTAAAAGATTTGGGGTTAATAGACTTAGTTTTGGATTAGAGACTATTAATCATAAGCAATTGTCTTTTTTAGAAAGAGATGAAAGCAAAGAAAGGACTATTAATATTATTAAAATGGCTAGAGAATTAGGTTTTAATAATATTAATGTTGATTTGATGTATGCTCTTCCAGGAGAAAGTCTTGTTGATTTAAATGAGGATTTAGACTTTATTTATAGTTTGGATGTAGAACATATATCTTGTTATTCTCTTATTATTGAGGAACATACTAAGTTAGGCATAAAAAATGTAGAAAATATTTCTGAAGATTTAGATTTTAAAATGTACGAAGAAATATGTTGTAAAATGAAGAAACATGATTTTTTGCATTACGAAATAAGTAATTATGCAAAGAAGGGGTATTATTCAAAACATAATACTGTTTATTGGGAGAATAAGGAATATTATGGTTTTGGACTTGGTGCGAGTAGTTTTAGGGGGAATAGGAGAATTAGTAATACTAAATCAATTAATAAATATTTGGCTGGAGATTATGTATTTGAAGAGGAGTATTTAGAAAAGGATGATTTTATTTATTATGAAATTATGCTTAATCTTAGAAAAAGTGAGGGTATTGATTTAGATAAATTATATTCTAAATATAAGGTTAGACTGGAATGTGAAGAGTTAGTGAAATTAGGTTTAGTTTGTAAAAGAGAAAATAGACTTTATATTCCAGAGGAAAAATGGTATATTAGTAATGATATTATTATAAGATTATTGGAAGGTGTAGTATATGAATAGAGAAGAAGTATTTAAGATAGAGTTGAAATATATTAAGAATGAGAGAATTAGAAAATCTTGTTTAGAGATGATTAAGGTACTTCCAGATTATTTTTTTGAAATAGAAGCCTCATCAACGGGAAAATATCATCCTGAGTATGCCTTAGGAAAAGGTGGTCTTCTTCGTCATACAAAGGCAGCGGTTAGAATTGCGGTTGATTTACTTTCAGATCCTAGTATTGGTGATAAATATACAAGTGATGAAAAAGATTTGATGATTATGGGACTTATTTTACATGATGGAGTTAAATGTGGAGTACCAAAAGAAAGATATACAAGATTTGATCATCCAATTATGATGGCAGAAATGATTATGGATAATGAAGAAAATCTAGATTTAGAAATGGAAGAAATTGAATTTGTATGTGATGTTATTAAGACACATATGGGGCCTTGGACTACTGATTATAATGGAGTAGAGGTGTTGGAAAAACCTAAGACTAAGTATCAAAATTTTGTTCATATGTGTGATTATTTGGCTAGTCGTAAAGCACTACTTGTACCATTTGATGGAAATAATAATATAAGTGTCTAAGTAGAGACTTATATTTTTTCTTAACAGAAATGGAGAAAATTATTTTGATATTTTAGAAAAAGGAGGGCTTATAGATGAAGAAAGATAAAGTAATAGAAGTAGTTAAAAGTTTAGTTTATTTTTTAGTAGTATTTATTTTAATTGGATTAGTTTTTGAAACTAGTTATAGTTTGTTTTCTAATTCTGTTGTAGAGCAGTTTCGAGTAGATAAAACAACTATTAATTATCTTTCTTTTAATTATGCTGATAAAAGTGAACATGTTTTAGAGGTTGATAAACCGAAGATTTTAGGAGATTTTCGAGGAAAACATTTATTGAAGAATAATTATTTTGATTTTGAAATTAGTATTCCGAGTGAATACGTGAAGAATGAGTCTGTTACTTATGAAATTATAGTTGAAGATTTAGGTAATGAAGACTTAGAAAAGTATGTAAAGTTTTATTTAACAGATCAAAATAATAAGCCTTATAAGGGTTTTGAAAATGGTGTGCCGGTATATTCGGCTTTTACTGATGTGGTTGATGGAAAAGTTATATATAGTGGAGAGTTTTCAGAGGAATGTTTGAATTATAAATTTAGATTAAGAATATGGGTAAGTAATAAGTATAAGGGAGAAATTAATGATATTTTGGCCTATCATATTCAGTTAAAAATTAAATAGCGAGGAAATTAACTCGTTTTTTGTTGCTTTTGCAACAGTATAATTGTTTAGGTCAATGATATAATGTTCTAGTAATGCTAAAGAACATAAATAAGAAGGGAAGATGAACTTATGGCAGGAAAGATTATTGTTATTGAAGGAACTGATTGTTCGGGAAAAGAAACTCAATCTAAATTATTAGAGAAAAAATTAAATGATGAGGGAAAGAAATGTATTAGATTTGGTTTTCCGATGTATGAGACACCAACAGGGAAAATTGTTGGAGGGGCTTATTTGGGAAAACCAGAAATTTGTGAAGGATTTTTCCCAGAAGGCTCTCCTAATGTAGATCCGTATGTTTCTTGCTTATATTATGCTGCTGATAGAAGGTATAATATTGGAAAGATAAATGAATATTTAGAGAAAGATTACTTTGTTATTTTAGATAGATATACGACTTCTAATTTGGCACATCAAGGTAGTAAAATTAAGGATAAGGATGCTAGATTTGATATGTACCAATGGATTGATAAGTTAGAATATTGGTTACTGAAATTGCCTAAACCTGATAAAACAATTTTTTTACATATGCCATATGAATATTCATGTGAACTTAAGAAAAATAGAGAGAATTTGGATGAAAATGAAAAAGATGAAAATCATTTAAAACATGCAGAGGAAACTTACATCGAATTGTCAGAATTATATAATTGGAATAGAGTTGAGTGCATTAGAGATAATCAAGTTAGAGCAATTGAAGATATTGGGGAAGAGGTTTATCAATTAGTTAGGGACTTGATTAAATAATACGAGTCTGTAAAAAAAGAACTTTAGATTGAGGTTAAAGTTCTTTTTAGTTTATTCAATATTTGGAAGAATTGGTTCAGCATTTATTTCAGCGGGTCTATTAACTGTACCATCGGCTGTAACACTTGGAATACTTGGTTCGGCAATTCTTATTCCAGGTCCCATTAATATTTCTGATGCTGTATGCATTTTTTGAGTTTCTTCTGATAAACTTGGAATAACAGAAATGGCTTGAATATTTGGAATTATAGCCGTATCCGTTGATATTTCATTTGGTTGTGTTTCAAGATTTGGAAGGCTGTAAGTTTCTTCTTCTTTAGTTGAATCTAATTTTTCAAGTTGAGGAACTTGTGTCTCAAGAATGTTAGTGGATCTTATTTCAATTTCTGGTTCGATTGGTTCTTCGTCAGAATAGAATGATGAATCATATTTTCTTTCTTCTGCTTCTTCTTTCTTTTCTGATGATTCTTTATTAACTACTTGATGTGTTTCTTCTTCATTTTGTTGAATAGATTCTTCCGGTTTATTTATAATGATTGTTTCTTTTTCATTTCCATCAAGTCCACCTTGAACTCCCGTTATTGTATAATCTTCTTGAATTGGTTCTTGAGATTGTTCTTCTGGAGTAGGTTGTGGTTCTTCTACTGGTTGTATTTCTTGTGACTGTTCTTCTTGTTTAGGATTTTCATCTGGCATAACTATTTTATAACCTAAAGTGTTTTCTTCTTTAGGTGAGTCTACTAATACTTCGGTTTGTTCTTGAGATGATTCATTTGGAGGTACAACTTCAACTCCAGGGATTGTTATTTGTTCTGTTGATTGAACTTCTTTAGTAGGTTCAGTTTCTGTAGTAGTAATTCCTGGTACTTCAATTGATTCGGTAAGTGAAGTAGAGGTTGTTGTGATCATATCATCAAACATATCGTCAGTTGTTGTTTCAACTGGTTTTTCTTCTTCCTCAGTGTTTCCAGTGATACCACTTATTTCTTCTTCGTAGTTATCTTCGTCTTCATTTTCTATTTCAATTGTACGATATACTTCTTCGAAACTTGTTTGGCCTTCTAAAACTTTAACTAAAGCATCTTGAAGCATTGAAATAGTATTTCCACCATATATCATTTTAGCAAAATCTTCTTTCACCATCTTTTCATCATTTAAAGCATTTCGGATATGATCATCTAGGAGTAATACTTCATGGAAAGCAAGGCGTCCACGGTAACCTTTACGACAATTTTCACAACCTTTAGGATTAGCATCCCAGATTACATCTACATTTTTATGAAGAAAGTTTTTGAATACTTTCTTTTCATATTTGGTTGTTTCTCTTTGATAACGGCAGTCAGGACAAAGTTGTTTTGCAAGTCTTTGAGAAATTATTCCGGTTAAAGCAGTTGATAAAAGGTAACGTTCAACATCCATATCTAATAAACGTTCAACTGTTGCGAGAGCATTATTTGTATGCAATGTTGACATAACTAAGTGTCCAGTAATTGAAGCACGTACAGCAATTTGTGCAGTTTCTGAGTCACGAATTTCTCCGATAAGAATAACATTTGGGTCTTCACGTAAAATAGAACGAAGAGCAGCGGCAAAGGTCATTCCAATATCAGCATTAACTTGAACTTGATTGACACCTTCAATGTTCATTTCGACTGGGTCTTCAACTGTTATGACGTTAACTTCAGGCTTATTTAAAGCAGAAATCATTGAGTAGGTTGTGGTTGATTTTCCGGAACCTGTTGCTCCAGTTACTAAAATTATTCCGTTTGGCACACTCATCATATGTTTAATTTTTTCTAGATTTTGAGGATGGAATCCTAAAGATTCAATTCCTTGTAGGCTTCTGGTATAGTCTAAAATACGAATAACAATTTTTTCACCTTGATTAGTTGGAAGACAGGCAACACGCATGTCTAAATAAGTATCACCAAATTGACCTTTGATAGCACCGTCTTGTGGAAGTCTTGTTTCGGTGATGTTCATGTTGGCTAAAAGTTTTAAACGAGTTGATAAATTTTTCTCGTAAGCCTTAGGAATGTGTGTATAATCTTGACAGTCACCATCAATTCTAAAACGAACCATCATACCATCTTCACGAGGATCGAAATGGATGTCTGATGCTTTATTTTTAGATGCGGCGATGATAATATAATCGGCAACTTGAGTTATAGGCGTTTTTGTAAAATCAAAAGATACCATAAAATTCTCGGTACCTTTAGATACGCGCTTTACGTCATATTGAACCATCATTTCAACCCCTTTTTGTTTACTTTCTATGGTATTTTACTATAATTTATTATATAATAACTTTATGATAATAGCAAGGAGGATTTATGAAAAAGGGCAAATTAAATAATAGGGGTTTTGTATTAGTTGAAACACTTATTGTATCGGTATTTATAGTTAGTATTTTTGCTATTTTATATAATAATTTTTATCCATTAATGGGAGAGTATGAAAAAAGAGAAGTTTATGATGATATAGATGGAAAATATGCAACTTATTGGATTAAGAGAGTAATTCAACATGATTCTGTTACTTTTAGTTCGGCGCAACTGTCAAGACTTGGCAATGATAAGAATGCTTCGTATGGTTGGTTTTTATTTGATTGTTCAATGGTGGGGACAGAATCAATGAAGAAAATGTGTCAAGAAGTTGTAAAACAGGCGCAGGTAATGATCGATGATAATGGAACGCCTAATAATACGGCTGATGATTATCCACATATTTATGTAACGAAGTATCATTTAGGAGATAGAAGTACAGATAGTGGAACTGAGTATGGTTTTAAAACACAGATTAATAATTCACTTAATGATGGAGTATTTACTGGTGGAATGCATAAATATTTGAAGTATTTGCCTAATTATAAATGGGATTCATTAAATAATGCGAAATATCGAGTGATTGTGGAATTTCATAGAACACGAGATGATAATGATTATGTTGCCTATGCGACATTTGAGGTGAAAAAGTAATGAAGAAGTTTAAGTTAAATAATAAAGGTATGACAGCAGTTGAGATTCTAGTTTGTTTTGTAATTGTGGTTATTATTTCAGTTTCTTTATATACAACAGTTTCTACTTATAAGAATAAACAACAAATTGAGGCTTTTAAAGAGAAAATTATGACTTATAAGAATTTACTTACAAAAGAAATTAATGATGATTTAATTAAAGATGGACTTGTTGCGGCAAATATTACTGAATTTTCAGAAGATCCTGTGGCAGGAGATACATATTCTGTTGAGATGAGTTTAAGAAATGGCGAGAAGAAGTGTCTTAAAATTACTAGTATTAAAGCATATGATTATTTATGGGAAAGTTCTATGGAAAGTAAATTTCCAGCAGCACAAGATAAAGATGATTATTTTATGATTGCATATGGTGATTGTGGTAGTGAGACGGAATATCCAATTCCAGATTTAGGAGAAAGTAAGAATCCTAATAACAAAATTATTAAAGATTTTAGAATTAATAATGTTAGTGTTTCAACTGAAAATTCGGTTTTAAGTATTTATGTTGGTTTTTATCATCCTGATCTTGGGACAAGATATGCTCTTGATATAATTTGTCCAATTAATTTTTAAATTTGTAGGAGAATAAAAAAGATAATTAGGGAAAGAAAAGTAGAAATAATTCTACCGCTTAGAAAATTTTTATAGTTTAAATTAGTGTCCGAAAGGATGCTTTTTATTTGGATATGGATACTGGCACTACCCATGGTTATGAAAATAATTATAAGGACTGCTTTTAGTAAAGTTGAGGAGATGATGGTGGTTGAAAAAATGCCTTTGGTTAAATCAAAAAAACCGGTAATAAGGACGTAAAATAGAGGAGAAAAGTTGAAATAGGTAGTGATAAGAAATGAGATTATGTAGAAGAAAACAGAAGTTCCGTATACTAAAAGGAGTGTTTTTAAAGATGAAAGGATGGCATCACTTAGACATTTAGAGAAAGATGTTGAGGTTGTTTGAGGAAGAAGTGATGCGGTTTTGTTTTTCCTAAAAAGAAAAGAGATTATTAGATTACTTAGAATTATAGAAAGAAGAATTTTTAGGGCTATATTAAATGAGACGATGGAAGAGATGGAACCTAAAACAAATAATGGATTTGGAAAATGGGTGAATGTTAGTAAATAATTGCTGGTGGGTGTATCGAGGTAGCCTTTTTCAAATAAATCTTTTATGTATTTGGGACCACTGGGAAAACCACTAATTATAGATATGATGAGGATGTAGGTGATTGCTGGATGTTTATTGAATTTTGCTAGTTCGTTTATTAATCCGTAATTTATAAGAAGAGAAGCAATTATATAGATTAAAAAACTAGTTGGAAAAAGTTTTGTGAGAAAGAGATTTGTGTATTCTAAAATAGCGGTTAATATTAATTGGGAATTTACTAGATAAAGTGTCAATAAAATGATAAGGATTAGTAATATTAAATTACTTTTGAAAGTTTTTTTCATATTTCTCCATTTCTTTGTTATAATTTTTATAGGGTGAATTAAATGTTTAAAAAGTTAATGAAAACTATAAAGGAATTTATAGTGGATGAATATAAGTTCTTGATATGTATGTTTGTTTTTTATATCGTATGCACTTTCCCAGTAAATTATTATATTGTTGTTGGAGGGGGAGTAAGTGATATTGAATCAAGAATTGTTGTTGAAGATGGATATGATAGTGAAGGAAGTTTTAATATAAGTTATGTATCTGAATTGCGAGGAACTATTTTAACTTATGGACTTAGTTATGTTATTCCATCTTGGGATAGGGAAAGTATAGATGATTATAAGTATTCTGAAAGTGATGATTATGATGATATTGAATTTCGGGGAAAACTTGATTTGGCTAGTGCGAATGGTAGCGCGATAAAAACGGCTTATACTTTGGCTGAAAAAGATTATAAGGAGATTTCTTCAAAGATTTATGTTATTGCGATATTTGATGAATATGAAACTAACTTTGAGGTACAGGATGAACTTGTAAGTATTAATGGTAAGAGTTTTGAGACTACTAGTGAATATTCTTCTTATGTTCAAGAGTTTGATGCTGGTGAGGAAATTGAAGTGGAAGTAGTAAGAGATGATAAGCTTCAAAAGATTAAGTGTAAGTTATATGAAGAAGAGGATAGAAAAATTTTTGGAGTTGCTTTGCAGCAAGTAAAAGAGTATGAAACGGATCCGGAGGTGGAAATTAAATTTAAAAGTGAAGAAAGTGGTCCGTCTGGCGGATTGATTACAACGTTAGAAATATATAATAGATTAGTTAAAGAGGATATTACGAATGGTTTTACAGTTGCGGGGACAGGGACTGTAGATGATTCAGGAACTGTTGGCTCTATTGGTGGCGTTCGATATAAGGTTATTGGTGCTGATGCCGGCGGAGCAGATGTCTTTTTGGTTCCAAGTGGAAAGAATTATGAAGAGGCTGTGAAAGTAAAGAAAGAAAAAAATCTTGATATTAAAATTATTGGGGTTAGTACAGTAGAAGAGGCTATTTCAGAATTGGAAAAATTAGGAGAGTAATGGTGGTTCGGCTATTGCTTTTTCTTTTGATTATGATATAGTTAGTGTAGGTGATAGAATGAGAATAGGAATAGATTTAGATGATACAATTTGTAGAACTACAGAAATGGTTCATGAGAAGATGGATGAGTATGCGACAAAAAATGATATGGATGTTTTAGAAATAATGAATAGTGAGCTTGTTAGGGAGAAGTTTTTTGATGAATATTTACCAATAATTTATGGTTCTGCTGTTATAAAGCATGATGTTAAAGATGTTATTAGGAGACTTAGACATAAGGGTAATGAAATTTATGTTGTTACTGGTCGTAAGAAGACACAGATTCCTAATATTATGGATATTACAGAAAAATGGTTGAATGATAATGAGATTGAGGTTGATGGAATATTTACTTCTGCATATGGTTCTACTAAGGCTGATGTTTGTAAGAGAGAAAATATTGATTTGATGATTGATGATAATCCATATAATTATAAGATGGTTGTTGGGAATGGGTGCAAGTGTTTGTTGTTTGATGATCGAGGAAAATATGATTTACGAAGAGACTATGTTACTAGTTGGTTAGAGGTTGAAGAGTATATTAATAAGTTTAGAGGTTAAGAGAGAAATCTCTTTTTCTTTTTCCCATAATTTCCCATATTTTTTAAATAATTTAAACACAATTGCTTGCTATAATGGAAGCATGAAAGGAGGAAAATGATAATATAAGGTTAGAAAGAAAAATAAAGATTGTTTACAATATCCCTTGATATCGTGCTTAATCGACACCAAGATATTTTAAAATAAAGGTATAGAAAGGAGATATTGGAAGATAGAAAAATTTTGTAAGGAGGGTGATAAAGTAAGTAGTTAGAAATAACACGATAAAACGTGTTATACTGTTGGTAGGGTGATTAGTATGTTTAAAATTTGTTTGGTTGAAGACGAGATTGATTTATCGAATCTTATAAAAACTTATTTGGAAAAGGCTGGCTATCAAGTGGTTTGTTTTACTAAAGGTAGTGAAGCAATGGATTATATCGGCAACAACGTAGACTTATGGATATTGGATATAATGCTTGGAGATGACATCAATGGTTATGACATTATAAAAGCAATTCGTGAAAAAGATTCTAATGTTCCTGTTATTTTTACATCAGCAAGAGATCAAGACTTAGATAAAATATTAGGATTAGAACTTGGAAGTGATGATTACATTACTAAACCGTATTCTAGTAAAGAATTAGTTTTAAGAGTTAATAATATAATTAAAAGAGTTTATAAGGACAGATTTACTAACATCATTGAGTATTCTGATTATGTTATTGATGTAGATAAGAGAATGATTTTGTTACATGATAAAGAGATTAAGATGACAACGTTAGAGTTTGATTTATTACTTTTGTTTTTACAAAATAAAGAAAGATCATTTTCTAGGGAAGAGATACTTAATGCGGTTTGGGGAGATGACTATTTTGGATCTGATCGGGTAGTTGATGATTTGGTTAGACGAATTAGAAAAAAACTTCCAAAACTTAATTTAGATGCTATATACGGATATGGATATAGATTAATATGAAATTGAGTAGAATAAAGTTAAGTAAACAATTACTTATAATTGTTGGAATTGCATTTGCATTATTATTTACATCCTTAGGTGTAGTGCTTCCTAAGGTATTGATACCGGTTGCTGAGGCTAACTTATATAATTATTTAAGTGAACCGTTAAAACTTATGGACAGCGAAATAGATAGTAAACTTGTAAATACAGAGATTGCTTATTTATATGTATTGCAAGAGGAAGAGATACTTACTAGTGATAATTTAACTGATATAGTTGATATTTCTGATGCGAAGAAATTGTTAACTTATTTTACAGATACTTATGGTAAATTTGAATATAATCATAGAACCTATTACTACTATACTATTACTAGTGAGAAGATTGTTAAGATTGCGATAACTAATGATAAGTATATTAATCGGACAAAAGCAGATATACTAGGAACCATATTTCCAATAGTTTTAATTACCTTTTTAATAATTGGCCTTATTTTGGGGCTTTGGTCTTTACTTATTGTGTTAAAGATTGAGAAGTTGAAAGATAAAATAGATAATATTGATGATCCTGAATATAATCATTCTGTTGACTTTGAAACTGATGATGAAATTAAGTCGCTTGCGTTAGCAATAGAAGATATGCGGATTTCTCTAATAAACCAGGAGAAATATCGTAATCAAATGTATCAAAATATATCACATGATTTTAAAACACCTCTCACTGTTATAAAATCGTATATTGAGGCTGTTGATGATGGAGTTGAAGATGAAAAGACGGCACTTCAAGTTATAAAACAACAGACTTCAAAATTGGAACAAAAAGTACACTCACTTCTTTACTTAAATAAACTTGATTATCTCAAAAATTTGCAGATTAAGGATTATGTTTTAGTTGATATGGAAACAATTATTAATGCGGAAGTAGAAAAGTTTAAGTTTCATAGAAAAGAAATTAACTTCATAATTGACGTAGATAAGAAATCTAAATATTATGGAACTAATGAACATTGGGAAACAATTCTTGATAATTTATTAGGAAATTTTATGAGATATGCAAAAACTACTATTAAAATTACGGCTAAGCAGAATAAAATCATCTTATATAATGACGGCGAAAATATTGAAAATGATCTTCTTGAAGGAATCTTTACTCCGTTTCGGAAAGGGATCAAGGGTGAATTTGGTCTTGGCCTATCTATTGTTAAAAAAACATTAAATATTATGGATTATGATATTACTATTAAAAATGAAAAAAAAGGTGTATCATTCATTATAACTAAGGAGAATCGTAAATGATTCTTCTTTTGCTTTGTTGAAATGAGATTGATAATTTGATATAGTGGTGGTAGAGAATGGTTGGATGGAGGAAGATAAGTTATGAAAGAATTAGTTGATGATATTACAAAATATTTATGGAGAATTCCAAAGATGGATTTACTTACGGTACATGGGATTCTTGAGTTGATGAAAAATGAGACTTTAGCAGCAGACATGCTTAGAGCTTTAAAAGAAAATGAGTCTATATTAGAGAAGACAACACCTAATGAAGCAATAAAAATTGCATTGTGTGTAATTGATGCTAATAAATAGGAGTTGATTTTATGAGGAAATATTATGATATATTTCTTCTTTTTTTTAATTTATAAAAATGTTTTTAAAAAAATGTTAAAAAGATATTGACAAAAATATGTGTTATTAATATAATGTTAGTAACAAGTAAAGAAAACTTGTAAAAAAAATAACTTATGTTATTAATAAAATGTAAAAAAGAGGAGAAATTAAAATGTGTAAAGTTAAAAATTTGGAAGTTTATAAGGGGATGTTGATAGTTGTTGATATGGTTAATGGATTTGTAAGAGAAGGAGTTTTACATGATGAAAAAATTGCAGATGTAATTCCAAGACAAATTGAGTTAATTAAAGAGGCCAAGGCAAATGGGTATTTAATAGTTTTTATTAAGGATACGCATGATGAAGATGCGGTTGAATTTAAAAGATTTGGGAATACTAAACATTGTGTAAGGGGAACGAGTGAAGCACGGTTGGTTGATGAATTACTTCCTTATGAGAATGATGAAGGGGCGATGTCAATTGCGAAGAATTCTACAAGTTATATGGAAGCACCAGAGTTTAGACAATTAATTGCCGGACTTAATAATTTAGAGAGAGTAGATGTAGTTGGATGTTGTACTGATATATGTGATTTTAATGGAACTATGGGACTTGCGAATTATTTTGATCAGAATAATAGAGATGTAGAGATAAATGTTCATACTGATGCTGTTGCGACATATGCGCAAGATGCAAGAACAAATTATGTGGATGCAGCGTATTTACTTATGGAACAACAAGGTATTCAATTAGTGAAAAAGAAATAATTTTTTTAAAAAGTGTTATTAATAAAATATAAATAAGAGGAGATATTAAATATGGATAATAAAACTTTAATGACTGATTTTTATGAGTTGACTATGGCTCAAACTTATTTCAATGAAGGGAAAAAGGATGAACAAGTTTACTTTGATGTGTTCTTTAGAAAAAATCCATTTGAAGGTGGATATACAATGAGCGGGGGACTTGATGAAACTATTAAGTATATTCAAAATTTTAAATTTGGGGAAGAAGAAATTGATTATCTTAGAAGTTTAGGTAAATTTAATGAAGGTTTTTTAGAGTATTTAGGTAATTTAAAATTTGGAGGAGATATTTATGCGGTTCCTGATGGAACAGTGGTTTTCCCTAATGAACCGGTACTTACGGTTAAAGCAGATGCCGTTACTGCACAAATTATTGAAACTGCGTTACTTACAAATTTTAATCATGGTAGTTTAGTGACTACTGCGGCAAAGAGAATTACAAGTGAGGCAAAGGATATTCCGGTAATGGAATTTGGAGCAAGACGTGCACGGGGAATTGATTCAGCAGTTGAAGCAAGTAAGTGTGCGTATATTGGTGGCTGTTGCGGAACTTCTAATACGTATGCGGGAATGAAATATAAAATCCCAGTGCTTGGAACAATGGCTCATTCATTAGTAACAGAGGCAGAAAGTGAATATGATGCGTTTTTAGGATATGCGAAAAGTAATCCTGATAATTGTATTTTCTTAGTTGATACTTATGATACTTTAAGAAGTGGAATTCCTAATGCGATTAGAGTGGCTGACGAGTATTTAAAACCAAATGGCTATAAATTTAAAGGGATTAGAATTGATAGTGGTGATTTGGCTTATTTATCAAAAGAAGCAAGAAAGATGTTAGATAAAGCAGGATATGTTGATACGACAATTTGTTTATCTAATGGTTTAAGTGAATATACAATTCGTGATTTATTAAACCAGGGAGCAGTAATTGATTCAATTGGGGCAGGAGATAATATTGCGGCTCCAAAAGAGCGAGTTGGGGGAGTTTATAAATTAGTAGCAGTTGAGAAGGATGGCGAAGCAGAACCTAGAATTAAGGTTAGTAATGATAGTGTTAAAACAATTAATCCTGGTTATAAGAAAGTATATCGTTTTTATGATAAAGAAACTGGGTATGCATTAGGAGATGTTATTAGTTTAGCAGGCGAGGTAATTGCAACTGATAAATTTACTTTAGTACATCCAACTGAGACTTGGAAGAAAACAGAGTTAAAAAATTATGAAGTTCGAGAATTGCAAGTACCAGTATTTAAGGATGGAGAGTTAGTATATCAAGAACCTACTTTAAAAGAAAAACAGGACTATTGCCAAGATGAATTTGAAACATTATATCCAGAGGTAACAAGAATTAATAATCCACACGAGTATTATGTTGATTTAACTGATAAACTAAGAGAGTTAAAAAATGAGTTGATAGCGTTACATGGAGGAAAGAATGAGCCAATGGCTCCTGTCCAGAAGGTGAAAAAATAATGAGAAAAGAAAAGTTAGATGAATTACATAGTTATATAGAAGAACTTAAGGTCAAGAAGATGGAATTGTTAGATGCGAATGGAAGATTTTTGAAAAGTGAAAGATATTTGTGTGAACTTAATAACGGTCATGTAATAACAAGAGAAAAGTTAGTTAAAAATGGAAGCGATGGTAGTGCGGCTATTATCCTTCCAATTACTACGGAGGGCAATACGTTATTAGTTGTGCAACCAAGAGTATTTACTCATAGTGGAGTTGCGATTGAACTTCCTGCGGGATATGTTGATTTAGGTGAAGAATATGAAGAGGCGGCAAGAAGAGAGCTGTTTGAAGAGACTGGTTATGTACCGGAAAAAATGACATTGTTGGGCTCTTTTTATCAAGATCAGGGCTGCAGCGCGGCTTATAATAAGGCTTTTTTGGCAGAGGGTTGCAGAAAGGTTGGGGTTCAACATTTAGATGGAGATGAATTTATTAGGTATTTTGAGTGCAGTTATGATGAGGCGATTGAATTAGTAAATATGGGGATGATTGCTGATAGTCAATCACAACTTGCTATTGAAAGAAGCAAACAATATTTGAAAAAATAGGTTGTATATTGACTGAAAATTATTTAGAATAAAAATTAGGAGATGAATTTATGAAAAAATTAGGATTTGTAAGAGTTGGTAGTATAGTTAATAAGTTAGTATTGGCTGATCCAATTAGTAATGCGAATGAGTTAGTTCGAATGATTAAGGTGGCTCATAAAAAAGGGATTTCGATTGTTTCAACGCCAGAACTTTCTTTAACTGGTTATACTTGTGGGGACTTGTTTTTACAAGACAAATTATTGGACGAGGCTGAAAGTGGATTAGAAATAGTTTTAAAGGAAACTGCAAATATTGATATTATTTCTTTGATTGGTATGCCTGTTAGGGTTGATAATCAATTATTTAATTGTGGTGTTGTGATTTGTAAGGGGAAGATTTTGGGAGTTATTCCTAAGACTTATATTCCAAATTATGCTGAGTTTTATGAAAAAAGATGGTTTGCTTCTAGTTTGAATTTGTTGTCTAGAGAAGTTGCTTTATGTGGGCAAAGAGTTTTAATTTCTACTAATTTATTATTTAGAGATAAGAGTAAGAAAAATATTTGTTTTGGAGTAGAAATTTGTGAAGATTTATGGACTGTATATCCGCCAAGTAATCATCATGCGGTTAATGGAGCAACAATTATTTTTAATCTTTCAAGTAGTAATGAAATGATTGGGAAGAATGAATATCGTAATAATTTGGTTAGTATGCAATCAGCAAAAACGATGTCTGCTTATGTATATGCATCAAGTGGTGTTATGGAATCTACATCAGATGTATTATTTAGTGGAGCAAGTATGATTTATGAGAATGGGACATTACTTAAGAAAAATGATCGTTTTCAAATAGAAAGTGAATTGATTTATGCAGATGTTGATGTTGATAAACTTGCGAATGAGAGAATTAGAAATGCCTCATATATGGGAAAATTAATGGATGATTACTATGATATTATAGAAGTTGAAGTTAATGATACTAATGTTTTTGAAAGAAATTATAAGGAGTATCCTTTTGTACCAAGTAATAAGGCTCATAGAGATGAGAGATGTCAGGAGATTTTTACAATTCAGGCAACGGCTTTAGCGCGAAGATTAATTCAACTTAATTATCCGAAATGTGTTATTGGTATTTCAGGGGGACTTGATTCAACTTTAGCGTTTTTGGTTATAGTTGAGGCGTATAAAAAACTAGGGCTTGATATGAAGAATATTATTGGTGTTACAATGCCGGGATTTGGAACAACTGGTAGAACTTATAATAATGCTTGTAAGTTTGTTAATGAGTATGGGGCAACCTTAAAAGAGGTAAGTATTAAGGAAGCGTCAATTCAACATATGAAAGATATTGGTCTTCCGGAAGATGATCGCAGTGTAACTTATGAAAATATTCAAGCCCGTGAAAGAACACAAATTTTAATGGATATTGCGAATATGGAAAATGGTTTCGTTATTGGGACAGGAGATTTGTCAGAGCTTGCACTTGGATGGTGTACATATAATGGAGATCATATGAGTATGTATGCGGTTAATAGTTCTATTCCTAAAACTTTGGTTAGATATTTAGTTGATTGGGTTGCGGATAATTCTGATGAGGGTAAAAAGCAAGTATTAAAAGATATTTTAGATACACCTATTTCACCAGAATTACTTCCTCCAGATAAGGCAGGAAATATTTTGCAACAGACAGAATCTAGTATAGGCCCTTATGTTTTACATGATTTTTATCTATATCATTTTTTAAGGTATGGAGCAAGTCCTAAAAAGATTTATTTTTTAGCAAAAGCAACGTTTAAAGGTAAATTTGATAATGAGACAATCAAGAAATGGTTAAAGGTTTTTGTTAAAAGGTTCTTTACACAACAATTTAAGCGAAATTGTGTTCCAGATGGTATTAAAGTTGGTAGTATTAGTTTATCTCCTCGAGGTGATTTAAGGATGCCAAGTGATGCAAGTTATGCTATTTGGTTAAAAGAAGTTGAGGAATTAGATGATTAGGATGAGGCAAAGACTGCTTCTTTTCCTTTGACGGATAAGTTGGTATGTGTTATAATATGGACACTATTTACGAGTGGAATTTTGTAATATTGGAGGAGTTTTGATGGAAGTAAAAAAGTTTGATGATTATACTTCGGAAGAACAAGAGGGATTGTTGCTTCATTGGTGGAATTACTATGGAAAGGTGCCTTATTCTTTAGCGGAATTAGAAAAGTTTCGTGAACTTATAACTGAAGATAGCAAGTTGGTTAAAAATATAGCGGTTTTATCATTTGTATTTGATCAATCTAGTCAGGCTTTAATTAGGGCGATGCGAGATAATACTCTTGAAGATTATTTAGCAGGTATTTCAAAGATATGTGGTAATAATGATTTTAAGGAACAATTGAAAGAGGCTGAAAATGATTTTATGGAAATGCTTGTTGGAACATATAATTGTCCTGAACCAAGTGTTCCAATGTCTTTAGAACAAATACTTGAAAGTGTATCGGAATTAGTTGGAATGGATACTGGAAATTTTAGGGTGGTAGAAGTAAAAACTTTTTCTGATGAGGAAAACATATTGACGGCGGAAAAAGTTATTGATACTTATAGAACATGCTTATTAAGCGATGATGAGGTAAGAGAAAATGCTTCAAAGGAATTGGAACCAACAGTTGACTTTATATTAGGCAAAGGTATTTCGATGGTTTCTGTTTTTAGTGCTGAAAGGTTAGAAGAAAATAAGATGGGTATTTTTCAAATGTTAGATGAGTTACCTAATATTGATGAAGAGGTTTCATTTTTAAAATTGTGTTATGATAAAAATGGAAGACAATGGGCTGATTTACATTCGACAATGGATTTATTAGTTCAATTGGGAAGAGCAACTGGTGCACTTGAATTTACTGTTCCTAGAGATTGTTGGGATGTATTTCCAGGCGGTGTACCATATGTTGTTAGAAATAGGGAAAATGATAACGAGAAAATTGAGGGTAAAAAACCAATTGAGTTTAAGAAGACAGTTGATGAGTTTAGAAGAAATAATAGTTAAAAGTTTTGATACTTTTGTTGTTTAGTTGTTAATGAATTTTTTAGATGGTTTGAAAGAGACTTTAGTGGCTTTTGCGCTTGGAGTCTTTTTTTTCTTGCGGTTTTAGGCAAAATGTGGTATAATGTATAGGCACTTTGAAAGAGGGGGAGACTATGAATAAAATAATTGTTGAAGTACAGCAAAAAGAGGTTGATGAGAGATTAAGTGAAAAAAATGTTGTACTTTTATTTGATAAGTGTATTTTAAATAATGCGGATTTTGATAGCGAAGGATTGACTTGCAATTTTGCGATAGGAGAAGGTGTTACATCAAAATGTGCATTTAGTTTAGAAAGACTTAATGCGAATAGAGAAGTTATTGGAACTTATATTGATCAATTATGTGATATTGAGCAAGCGCCATCATTTATGAAGTTATATTGTGATTCTGAAGGGAATGAATGGACTGATGAGCATATGGTTGTTGATATGTTAGTTCAAATGGGAACAGCCTCTGGAATGTTATCATTTTTATATCCGCCTGAAATATGGAAGATGTTGCCTGGTGGGGTTCCTTTCGTTAGTAAAAATGTTTATGCAATTAATAGAAAATGCAATGGTTTAGCAGCGAAAGAGTATGTTAAAGTTTTTGGAACGGATAAGTAAAAGTATCTAGAATAACTAGATATTTTTATTTTTTAACTGTTTTTACAAAAATGTTAAAAAGATGGTTGACTTTTTAAATAGTTATTAATATAATGTTAATAACAAATAAAATGTTTGATATTTTTAAGGATGCTGTTATTAAAATGATATCGGTAGAAAATATGAAAATTGTTATTGGGTGATAAAAGATTAATTTTTTACGAGGTAAGTGTTAATGTTAAAGAAAAAAATAGATAGGAGAAGAAATTATGGGTAAGTTGAGATTGGTTGTTTTAGATAATATTAGTGATTTTGGGAATAAGGTTAATGGGCATTTAAAGGAAATGAATAAAAATGATAAAGGTTATATGGTCTCTATCAAAAATAATCGTTTTAGTAATGGTGAGGGAAAGGTTTCAATTGAATCAAGTGTTAATGGAGATGATTTATATATACTTAGTGATGTTGGTAATTATGGACTTAGTTATATGATGCATGGGAGAGAACATTTTATGTCTCCGGATGAACACTTTGAAGATATAAAAAGAGTTATTGCGGCAATTAGTGGACATGCATCAAAAATAAATGTAGTGATGCCATTACTTTATCAATCAAGACAACATAAAAGAAGAGGAAATGAATCTTTGGATTGTGCGATAAGTTTACAGGAATTAGAAAGAATCGGTGTTGATAATATAATTACTTTTGATGCTCATGATCCAAGTATCTGTAATGCAATTCCAAGACTTCCGTTTGAGAATTTTTATCCAACTCATACAATTTTAGAAGAATTAATTGAAAATGAAGATATTAATGAAATGTTAGTGATTAGTCCAGATATGGGAGCAATGGAGAGAGCAAGATATTATGCTGATATGTTAGGCTGTGATGTAGGAGTATTTTATAAAAGACGTGATTTATCAAAAGTAGTGAATGGAAAAAATCCAATAGTTGAACATATGTATATGGGCGCTGATCCAAAGAATAAAGATGTGATTGTGGTTGATGATATGATTGCATCAGGTGGCTCAATGCTAGAAGTTGCAGAACATCTAAGAAAAAGAGGAGCAAGAAATATTTATTTAATCGCAACCTTTGCTTTGTTTACGGAAGGAGTAGAAAAGTTTGTTGAAGCGTATGCGAAAGGATTGTATAATAAACTATATTCAACAAATTTATCTTATGTTCCTGATGAGATTAAGAATAATAAATGGTATGTTAATGTAGATTGTAGTAAGTATATGGCTTTGATTATTGATATGATAAATAAAAAGGGCGATATTGAAACACTTTGGAATGGTAAAAAACAAATTATTGATAAGATTAGAAAGAAGTTGGGATAAATGAAAATTGGAATTTTAGGTGGAAGTTTTAATCCTCCACATAAGATGCATTTAAGAATAGGATATGAATTATTAGAAAATGGCTATGTTGATAAAGTGATTTATGTGCCTACTGGAAGTAGGTATAAATATAAAACTAATTTGGTTGATGATCATCATAGATATAAAATGCTTGAAGTAATGATTAAGGATGATGAAAGACTTGATTTAAGTGATTATGAATTAAAAGATGAAGTTGTTTATACGTGTGATACATTAAAACATTTTCAAGAAGTCTATCCAAATGATGAAATTTACTTTGTTTGTGGAGCAGATAATTTAAGTTATGTCGATGAATGGAAAAATGGAATTTACTTATTAGAAAATTATAAATTTTTAGTAATTAAAAGATATACTGATGATATTAAGGAGATCTTGAAAAGGCTTAGTAAGTATAAAGATAATATTATTGTCACAGATATTGAACCTGATAGTTTATCTTCGACTGAAATTAGAAATAAGATTGAAAGTGGAGAAGGAATTTTAGAGCTTTTAGATAAAGATGTTTATGAGTATTTAAAAGAAAATAGACTTTATGAATAGGAGGAGTTAGATGTTAGGAGCAATAATTGGAGATGTTGCGGGTTCACATATTGAGGTTTTAGAAGTTCAAGGTATTAAAAGTGACGCAGGACATAGAAGTTATGAAGAAAGAATTAAATGTTTAGATATGACTAAATTGTTATTTACAAGTGAATGTTCTTGTACTGATGACTCTATTTTAACAATGGCTATATATGATGCGATTAAAAATGGAAACTGTGAATATGAAAAGTATTTAAGAGAATATGGGCTTCGTGAGGTAAATGAAGGTAAAGATGTTTATGGAAGAAGTCGTTTTGGGAAAGGGTTTGTTTCGTGGTTAGAAGGTAATAATCAAGGAACTAGTTTTGGAAATGGAGCAGCAATGCGAGTTAGTCCGGTTGGCTATATGTTTGATACGTTGGAAGAAGTAAAAACTCAGGCAAGAGAAGCGACAATTCCTTCACATAATCATATTGAGGCTATAAAAGGAGCCGAAGCGGTTGCTGTTACAATATTTTTGCTTAGAACGGGACATAGTAAGGAAGATGTTTATAAGCATGTTGTAGATAATTATTATGAACTTGATTTTGATTTAGATGAGTTACAACATAATAATATTTTTTCTAGTAAAAGTAGTTTTACTGTACCACAAGCGTTATTTGTATTTTTTCAATCTACTGACTTTGAAGACTCAATAAGAAAAGCCTTATCAATAGGTGGAGATAGTGATACTATTGCTTGCATAGTTGGTTCTATTAGTGAGGCGTATTATGGGGTGGATGATAAATTAAAAGAAGAAGTTAAACCATATATGAAAGATTATATGGTAGAATTACTAAGCAGTAGATATTTTAATGAATATAAAAAGGAGAAGAAGTAATGAAAGAATTAGTTGAATTATTAATCGATAAGAAGAAAACAATTGCGACAATGGAGTCTTGTACTGGAGGAGGAGTAGCGAATGCGATTACTAATATTGAAGGTGCGAGTGAGATTTTAAAATTTAGTGCAGTTACTTATTCTAATGAATATAAAATTGAAATGGGTGTTTCTAGAGATGTTATCGATAAATATAGTGTTTATAGTAGCGAATGTGCCGATGAGATGAGTAGGAATATTAGTGAGTTTGCTCATAGTACAATTGGAGTAGGAATTACTGGTAAATTAAATAGAGTCGATGTGAATAATCCATATGGAGAAGATAATGTGGTGTTTATTAGTGTTTATGATTCTAGAAAAAAGAAATATTACAGAGAAAAAGTTGAGGCTACTTTAGGAAGTAGAAAAGAAAATAAAGAACAAGTCATTTTAAAAATAGTGGAAATGGTTATGAATATTGTAAAATAAAGGTTTTGTTATTATAAATTTTGTGTTATAATCAGATTATGAAAATGAGGTGGTAGTATGGAATTTAAAAGTGAAGAGGAATTCCTTAAGGCTTATGATTCAAGTAGTTTTGAAAAGTTGAGTATGACAGCAGATATATTACTTGTTAGTGTATCTGATCAGGAACAAACTAATTATCGTAAGACTAGTACAAAGATGATGAGTATCTTACTTTGTAAGAGAGGGGATTATCCATATAAGAATAAATGGTGCGTTCCAGGAGGGTTTTTAGATGTAAAAAATGAAACATTAGAGGAATGTGCTAAAAGAGTTTTGAAAAGAGAAACTAATTTAGAAGATATTTATTTAGAACAGTTATATACGTTTGATGATTTAAATCGTGATCCGAGAATGAGAGTGGTTTCTACTTCATATGTTGCATTAGTTGATAAGAATAGATTGACACAGAAAGTGGAAAATGCTTCTTGGTTTGATGTTACTTTAATTGAAGAAAAAGATGATTTAGTTGAAGTTACTTTGGATAATGGTAGTGAATTGATTACGTTTACAATTAAGAAGATATTAAAGGAAAAAACAACTGATAGATATCAATTTGAAGTAGTTGAAAATGAAAAGTTAGCATTTGATCATGCGAAGGTTATTCTTTCAGGATTGGAGAGAATTAGAAATAAAGTAAATTATACGGATATTGTTTTTAATATGATGCCAGAGTATTTTACTTTAGGTGAGTTACAACAAGTATATGAAGTTATTTTAAATAAGAAATTATTAGATCCAGCTTTTCGTAGAATTATTGCGGATAAGGTAGAAAAAACTAAGAAGATGAGAACTGGTGGAGGACACAGACCATCTTACTTGTTTAAGTATAAGAAACATGAAGATTAAAAAAATTAAATTATTTATAAATGATAATTTAAAGAGTAATAGGGTTGCGAAAGAAGTTAAAGAAAAGTTGGTTAAGAATAAGTTTACAATAGTTGATGAAGGATATGATTTGGCTATTGCAGTTGGGGGAGATGGTTCTTTCCTACGAATGGTTAAAAATGCTGGTTTTAATAGAAAATGCTATTATATTGGTATTAATGCCGGAACTTTAGGTTTTGCGCAAGAAGTATCAGTCGATGAGATTGATAAGTTTATTGAAATATTAAAGAATGAAGATTTTAAGGTTGAAGAAATTGGAGTTCAAGAAGTAGTTATTAAAACTAAAAAGGATGAAATTAGACACTGTTCTATTAATGAGATTGTTGTTAGAGACGAGGCTTTAAATACAACTGAATTAGAGGTTTTTGTAGATGGTGGTGTGTTGGAGAACTTTGTTGGAGATGGACTTTTAGTTTCAACTTCGTTTGGTTCGACTGCTTATAATTTGAGTTTTGGTGGAAGTATTGTTTTTAATACTTTTCATACATTACAAATTACACCAGTAGCCCCTCTTAATAGTAAGGCGTATAGAAGTTTGACAAATTCTGTTATTGTTCCTGATAATATGCCGATTAGATTAATTCCAAAGAGAAATAATGGTAATTTGATTGTGACAGTTGATGGAGATAATAATTTCTATGAAGGTGTAGAATATATTGAGACTGTTATTAATAGATGTGTTAAAGTCATTAGAATGAATGATTATAATTTTGTTCAAAAGATTAATGATAAGTTTTTAAAATAGAATGGGTGTTGCGACAACATGATAATCAAAGGATATAAAGCATTCGATAAGAATATGAATAATAGATATGGTCAACAGTTTGAAGAAGGAAAAGAATATAGTGTTTCTGGTGAAGTTGTTTTTGGGAATGCTGGGAATGGATTTCATTTTTGTGAAAGGCTTGAAGATACATTAAGATATGTTAATGCTATGGATGAAGAAGTAGTAATTGCAGAAGTTGTTGGCAGTGGTGAAATAAAAGAAGCCTATGATGACTATAATGGATATTATGATATGTATGTTGCCTCAAATTTAAAGGTATTAAGAGTACTAGACAGAGAAGAAATAATTAGACGGTATTTAGAAGTGCCTAGTTATAGAGTTGAAAGATTTGTTAAGGGATATAGATTATCTGGTGAGGAAATCTTAAGTTTTAAAGTTAAATATATGAATGATTTGTCTGTTTTACAAGCGATTGCTTACTATCAAGAAGATGATAAAGATGCTTATACAGTAGAAAAAGCATATCAATATATGAAACTTAGAAGGGGTTCTTAAAGGAGAAAAATATGAATAATAAAGTAGGAGTTTTTGATTCGGGTATCGGTGGTTTGAGTATTTTAAATGAGTTGAAGACTGTATTGCCACATGAGAATTTTCTTTATTATGGAGATAGTATAAATTGTCCATATGGAGAAAAAAGCGATGAAGAGTTAATGGAGATTACACGAAGAATAGTTAAGTATTTAAAAAGTGAAGGATGTAGACTGATTGTGATTGCTTGTAATACAGCAACTACTAGATGTATGAAAAGATTAAGAGAAGAGTTTCCTGAACTGATATTTGTAGGCTGTGTTCCGGCTATTAAGATGGCAAGTGATCAAAACTTTAAAAATACTTTGGTAATGGCTACTCCTGTAACGATAGAGAGTGAAAGGACTCATGAATTGGTTCGAGACAATAAACGAGATGATCAAAATATATATTTAGTTCCTTGCTTTGGTCTTGCTTCTGCAATTGAAAGAGAGGATAATAGTGAAGTAAAGAATATTTTACAGAATATTTTCTTCGAATATAAGGATAAGAATATTGATTCGATTGTATTAGGATGTACGCATTATCCTTTTATTAAGAAAGAAATTTTAGAAGAAATGCCTGGGGTTACATTACTTGATGGTTCAAGAGGAGTTGCGAATGAAGTGGCGAGGCAACTAGAAAATAATGGCTTGTTAAATGAAAGTGACATTCAAGGCGAAGTTAAAATAATCAATTCAAAGGATTCTAGAAGTTTCTAGGTCCTTTAATTTTTTTTAATTTGATTAATATAATTTAATATAGTACAATGATAGTGTGGTGGCTATGGAAAAGAAAAGAAGAAGTACAATTGTTTATAAAATTATTAGGCCGATTGTTAAGGGATTAGTTTATTTGTTTTTTAGACCTACTGTTGTAGGACGTGAAAATATTCCAAAAGATGGTCCTTATGTATTGGCGGGTAATCATACTAAATGGTTAGATCCAGTTATGTTAGTGGCAGTTGCGGGAAGAAACCAAGTACATTTTTTGGCAAAAGAGGAAATGTGGCATGGAGCAAGTTGGATTGTTGTTAAAGCAATGAGTTGTATTCCGGTAAATAGAAAAATACATGATAAGGATGCTTTGGTTAAAGCATATGAACATTTAAATAGTGGAAGGTGTATTGGGATATTTCCAGAAGGAACTATTAATAGGACGACGGATTTAGTGATGCCTTTTAAAATAGGTGCAGTTAAGATGGCTAAGGAAACAGGTGCGCCAATAGTGCCATTTGTTATCACTGGAAAGTATAAGTGGTTTGGAAAAGGGATAACGATTGAGTTTTTAAAACCGAGAAAGGTTGAAGTTGATTTAACTTTAGAAAATGAAAAACTTATGGATGATATAAGTGATAAACTAAGTGAATATTTTTTAATTACTGGCGAAAAAGAAGTAAAGAAAAGAGGCAAGAAAAATGGCAAAAGATAAAATGTATGGATTTAGATTTTTAAAGGCAGTATTGGGTTCTATCTTTAAGTGGTATTATAATCCTAAATTTATTGGTGAGGAGAATATTCCAAAAGATGAAGCAATTTTAATTGTTGGAAATCATATTCATTTAATGGATCAATGTCTACCAATTCTTATGACAAAAAGACCTGTTCATTATATGGCAAAAAGAGAATATTTTGATAATAAGAAAGTGGCTTGGTTTTTTAAAATGGCTGGTTGTATTCCAGTTGATCGAAGTGTTAAAGATACAAATGCAACGGGTAGGGCTTTAGAGGTTCTTAGAGAAGGAAATGCTTTAGGATTGTTTCCAGAAGGAACTAGAAATGGTTTAAAACAAGAAAGAATTGATACTTTATATGAAATGTGTAAAGATGTATACCCTGATTATAAACAGTTTACGAAGTTAATGAAAAAACAAAAAACATCTTATGTTAATTATTTAGAGAAATTAGTTGATGATAAGAAAATTCCAAAGATGGATATGATTAATAATATTATTAGGGCGAATGAGTATTTACTGGAATTAGTTGAAAGAGATGTAATTACTAAAGAGGAGTATTGGTATCATATGTTGCTTCCATTCAAATTTGGGGCAGTTTCAATGGCGAAAAAGACAGATGCTTTTTTAGTCCCATTTGGTATTACTGGTACATATAAATTTCGAAGCAAAGATTTGGTTGTAAGAATCGGGAAACCAATCAAAGTTGGCGAAGATTTAGAAGAGGCTAATGAAATGCTTAGAAATGAAGTTATTAGTTTGATGAGACAAAATTCTGAAAAATAGTGAAAAATAGTGTCAAATAGAGAAAGTTTCATATAGGGGAACTTTCTTTTTATGTTATTATAAAAATGGTGAAGTAGAATGAAGACATTAATAGGAGATAATTTTGGAGAAGTTGAAAAGTATAAATTATATCGTAATGTGTATGAGATAATTCATCCAACTATATCGAAGAAGAATATTTCTAATTATAAAGTGGTTTTTGATGATAAATTGCTTCCGGTACTTGTTTTTTATCCGAAGAAAGTGTCAAATATTAATTCGGCAATTATTTATATTGTGGGAGATGGAAATGTTAGTGGCAGTTATGGTAAGTATGAGGAAATTTGCAAAAGAGTGGCTAGAGAAAGTGATAGGCTGGTTATTGCGATTGACTATTTTGGTGAAAAAGGAAAGTATCCAAGTGTTGTGAATAAGGTTTTTAAAGTTGTGAAGTATTTATATGATGAATTAGGAGAAAATAATATTAGTAGCGATAAGATTACTTTGATGGGAGATTCTACTGGTTGTAAGATATTGGGTAGTGTTGTTTTAAAACTTTTAAGTAGGAAGATTGACGTTAATAAGATAATGATGTTTTATCCGGTAGTTAGAGATAGTTATAATGAATATGAGTGGAATGAGGCTTGTCTAAGTGTTAATTTTAATTTGGATAAGAAGATTGAGGGATATTTGAACAGAAATATTCCGAAAAAAGATGATTATAGTTGCGATTTGATGGAAATGATTTATACGAAAAATTTTCCAAAAACTTTAATTGCGACTGGTGATATGGATATTTTGAGAGATGATGGACATTTACTTGCAGAAAAGTTGTTGATGAATAATGAGGAAAATAGATATTTAAACATTAAGTTTGCTAGTCATGGTTTTTTATCTTGTAATGATGAAGAGATTACAATGAAAGCGTTTAAAGAGATTAGTGACTTTGTAATGTAGAAGTGATATACTAAAGAGGTGAGATGAATGGAAAAGAGAAGAACTAAAAAAGAGATAGTTAAGATGTTACTAAAAAATAATGAATTAGATGAAAAAGATGAAGAAGAGTTACTTGATCTTTTGATTGATCAACCTATTGCGATTGATGTTGATAAACAAGAAGAGGCTAAAATGACAATGGGTGATAGGATTGCGGATAAGGTTAGTGCTATTTGTGGTAGTTGGACATTTATTATTTTGTTTGTAGTTTTTTTGATTGGTTGGATAATTTTAAATGCAGTTTTACTTACAGAAGAAAATGCGATTGATCCATATCCATTTATTTTACTTAATTTGTTACTATCTTGTATTGCAGCTTTACAAGCACCGATTATTATGATGAGTCAAAATAGACAAGCAGAAAAGGATAGTTTACGAAATCAAAATGATTATAGGACTGATTTGAAAAGTGAATTGATTTTAGAGTCATTACATGATCAAATGGAAGTTATTCTTAGAAATCAAAAGAGAATATTTAGATATATCCAGGAGGGTGAAGATGAGGAAGAGGAAATTAAAAAAGATTAGTTTGATAGTTTTGTTTTTTAGTTTTATGTTTATTCTTACTGGGTGTGATGATGGTGGAGAAGAAAAAACAACGAGTGTTAATGGAACTACTACAATTAAAGAGACGATTGTTGATGATGATTTTGATGAAAAAGGAACAGGGGTTTTAAATTGTGTTACTGATGCGATTGCTGCTGATGGTATTGAAGTTGATATTAGTTATGTTGTACAATACAAAAGAGGTAATATTTTAGAACTTCGTTCAGTTCAAAGGATTATATCTAGTGATCAGGAGAGTTTGGATACTTATGAGGATGCTTTTAAGAGAATTGCAAATAATTATAATGGTTTAAAGTATTATGACATAAGTTTAATTAGGGATAGTAATACTGTCACTTATGATGTTGTAATTAACTATGATAAGATTAATATAGATGCTCTTTTAGACATTGAAGGAGAAGAAGATAATATTATTAAAAGTGGTAAGGCAAAACTTTCTTTATGGCTTGATTTAGCAAGTAAAGTAGGAACGACTTGTGAGGAAGCATAAAGTTTCCTTTATGTTCGGATAGTTTAATTGGATAAAATTTCTCCCTCCGACGGAGATGATAAGGGTTCGATTCCCTTTCTGAACACCAACATATGCCGATATAGTTTAGTGGTAAAACAGATCCTTGGTAAGGATCAGCGGACAGTTCAATTCTGTCTTTCGGCACCAGAGACGAATACGTTCGAACTTTTAGAGTTTGAACTTAAATATAATCAA
>CAYXZZ010000007.1:0-32781 GCA_964470055.1 uncultured Mycoplasma sp. | reverse complement strand
TGTCGTGATTATAATATCACAAATTTTATAATTTGACAAAACTTAGATAATCATATATTTTCTCATAGCAAAAGCAGAATAAATTCTGCTTAATGTTTATAGTTTTATTAGTTTTGTTTATCTAATTCTATAGTAGAATATGTATTGTATCCTTCGTAGTGATAACTGGCATCAATACCTTTCATATATACCACTCTATCATTAATATTATCGGTTAATGTTGCTTCTAATATAGATTTTATTTCAGTGTCTTTAATTGGACTTCTTTCCATTGCTAATAAGTAATCTTCTTTATTAACTTCACTCCAATCAATCACTTTATTGATTTTTTTAATATCATATTTAGCCATATATGAGTGCTTCTTCCATTGCCTTCATGAAAAGGGTGAGCAATATTCACTTCTACGTATTTTTTATTATTTCTTCGAATGTCTTTTGAGACATTTCATCTATTTTAGATAAAATTTCTTCTAAGTAGATTGCTGATACAAATCGAAAATTGCCTTTAGCAATATTATCATTTCTAATTTTTCCGGCAAAATAATAAATATCATCAAATAAATATTTATGTATTTCAGATAATTCTTTAAAATATCTATTTCCACTTTGTTTTAGTCTATCATCATTCATAGCAAAACCTTTTTTGAATGTATTCATACAATCTATTTGTTGCCCAAATTCTAAACCTGGCAGCAACATCTGATTGCACTTATATCCTAAAGCAATTATCATATCTAGATTGTAGTAATCAATATTTCTTTTCACTTCACGATTTCCTTCTTTTTGAACTTACAAGAAATTCTTGCAAGTTGCTTCTAGACTTAATTCTTTATCATTATATATATTATTAATGTGTTGTTCTATATTTTGTCTAGTTGTTTTATAAATTTCCGCAATTTGGTATTTTGTAATCCAAATATCTTCATCAATAAATTTTAAAGTTACTTTTGTTATTCCATCTTTGTCTTCATAAATTATTAAATCATTTTCATTTTTTCTATATTGATTATACCATATCTTTGACGTTTTTCTAAAAATGGAGCATTAGGCATACTCCTCCTATTAGTATGTTTTTTAGTTAACTTTATTACTATATCTACTTACATTAAGTAAGATGCCAATACTAATCATACTTATTAAGAGCGAACTTCCTCCGTAAGATAAAAATGGAAGTGTTACTCCTGTTACAGGGATCATTCCTATTACAACCATGAGATTCATTAAAGTTTGAAACATCATTTGAAATAAAATTCCAAATGATAAGTATTTAGAAAAGGCATCTTTAGTGTGAGTTGAAATTTTTATTCCTCTTATTAAAATAATTGAGAATAAACCTACAACAATAAAGGCGCCTACTACTCCGAATTCTTCAGCAATAATTGAAAAGATGAAGTCAGTTTGAGGTTCTGGCAAATAAAAATGTTTTTGAATGGAATTTAAATAGCCATTACCTAGTAGTCCTCCAGGTCCGATGGCATAAAGACTTTGAATAATTTGAAATCCAGTACCTAGTGGATCAGCCCAAGGATTTATAAAAGATGTAATCCTATCCATTCTGTATGGAGCAAGTATAATTAAAATAACTACACCAATTACACCTACTACTCCTCCAAGAATGAAAAATTTCATATTTACACCGGCGATAAATAGTAAAGCAATAATTGACATAACTAAAATGACACCTGTACCTAAATCCGGTTGAAGCATAATAAGACCGAATATTAATAAAGTAACTCCTAAAATTGGAAAAACACCAGTTTTAAAACTTTTAATTTGATTGTTGCTGTTGGATAAATATTTAGAAGTAAAAATAATTAAACCTAATTTGGCAAATTCACTTGGTTGAATACCTAATGAACCAATTCCAAACCAAGATCTACTACCATTTCTAACGCTTCCAATACCGGGAATTAAAACTAAAATCAACAAGATTATACAAACTGTTAAGATTAAATTTGATTTTTTATAATATATTGAATAGTCTATCTTTGAAACTATTATCATTATAATGAGAGAGATCAGGAAAAAGATTAATTGATATTTTGCGTAGTGAAAACTATCATTAAATTTATATTCTGACCAGATACTTGATGCGGAATAGATCATTACAATACCAAAGATAGCAAGAATAATAACTGTAAAAAGTAAGATCTTATCTAATTTTTTAGGCATTCTATCACCTAGTATAAGTATATTTTTTTTAATAAAAAAAAAGAACTTTTGTTCTTTATTTTGTCTTTGTTGGCTCAAAGAATAACTCAGATGATCCGTTTTGTTCTTGAAGCATTTGATGAAGTTCTACATCTTTTTCTACTTGAGATGTTGCTTGGTATGGTGTGTAGCCTTGGGCTTGGCGAACAGTGATGATTACTTGTTTAAAGGTTTCTAATGATGGACGAGATGCTTCAATATATTTTTCTATTGTAAGTGTTCCTTCATCTTCTTCAAAAAGATTTTCAAGAGAACTTTTGGTTGTGTAATCTATGATTTCTGGTTTTGGTAGATAAGTTTTTTTACTTTCTTTAATATAATTTAATGTATCGCCTATAGTCTTATCTTTATAGCTTCTATATATTGGTGGAAGTGTGTCTTTAGGATAACGAGTTTCATATTCAGTTAGAGGTACTAGGAAATGACGATATAAAGTTAATGCATCATAAGTATCTAAGATTTCATCTTTATCTTGTGGCACTTGAGTTATTGCTTGTTTTCCCTCTTCTGTTTCTACTTTTGATAAGCCTTGTTTAACACTATCCCAAGTGGCATCAAAAACATAGATACCATGAATATTATATTTATCATCATCTACTCTAACGATGTTTCTGGCATGTCCTGCCATTTGATTATCTTGATCAGGTGTTGAGACACTTAATTTTTCGGCTTTTATTCCAAATTCTTGAAGGAGTTGTTGGAAAAAGGTTGAATAACCAACACAAACAATTTTTCCATCAGTGACAATGGCTGGAATATAACGAGAACGTTCTTTGTCATCTTCATCTTCTAAATATTTAAATGTTTTCATAATATCATAGGCATAAGTAATTATTTCAAGAGGTGATAAATTTTCTTGAGAGATTACTTCTTTGTACCAATCTATGGCACCACGCATATTTTGATATTCTTCATATGTAGTTTTTAGGCTTGAACCATAGTCAATTTCTAATGCACATTTTCGATCAATTGCTTTTAAGTAATGCATATCTTCATGAGTCTGATTACTACATTTCATAGTGACCTTTTTAACAGGGATTGTTTTATCTATGGCATTAAAGATAACTATTAATTTTTTAAGATCATTAGTTGGAATTGTTACTTCAGCGGATATATTATCTTCAGTTTGATCAATATCTACTTCTACAGATGAATTGTCATTAACTGGTGATCCTTCTTTAAGAGTTACATAAGCAATGCTTTCGATAAATGGTGAAATATATTCATAAGTGGCTTGAAGTTTTTCTAGATCTTTATAGTAAGAATTTACTGTTGCGATAAGACGAGCATTTTGATGCTTTTTTCCTTTGTTATAATTTGATGAAACCATTAAGCCATCATAATTACATACTTTTATTGGATAATTAATTGAGACAAAGCCTTCTTTTCCTAAAACATCAGAATCATATCCATTATAACTCTTAGTAGTTATTTCTCTAATTGATGTCTTTTCTCTTAAAAACATTATTTGTTCAGCAGTTAATTGGGTATTATCTGAGAAGTTTAATTTTTCTAGATTAGGAAACTCTGTTAAAAAGTCTAGATTATCAAGCATGTCACCTGGAATTGTTAATTCTGTTAGTGTTCTTGGGATTTGGTCTTTAATCATTAAAAAGAACTCTTTTGTGGGAGTTAATATTCTTATTCCGTCTTCTAAATAAACTAGGTATTCATCAGTTAAGTAATCTCTGTTTTTAGTTTTTTTGATAATATCATTAATATCATAATCTCTAATATCTATTTTTAAAGTGTCTGGGTGCTTTTTTAATTCTTCATGAATCCAATATAATTCGCCGTCTAAATAGTAATTCATTGGTTCATCAAAAAGTTTTTTGGCCAATTCATTTATATCCATAGTATTACTCCTTCATTATATTTTTATTTTATCAGATAATAATTTTTATGCAAAGAAAAATCTACCAACTGATGTGGTAGTTTTATTTTAATTAGATTTTTTTGAATATTTTAATCAATTATTTTGGCCTTATTTTTTACTTTTACAAAAATGACAATTGCTTGTCATTTTATAGCCATACTCCGAAGATTATTCCAGCCATAGCAAGAACTAGTCCTGCTACCCAGAATAATTTAACGATATCTTGTTCTTGCCAACCAAGTTTTTCAAAGTGATGATGTAAGGGCGTCATTAAGAACAATTTACGATGAAATACTTGTACCCAAATAGTTTGAAGAATTACAGAAAGTGTTTCAATTACAAATATTCCAGCAACTACTACGAGGGTTAATTCACGATGTGTAAGAATAGCAATTGCGCCCATAACTCCACCTAAGGCAAGAGAACCTGTGTCACCCATAAATATTTTAGCAGGATGGGTATTAAATGTTAAAAATCCCAGCAAACTACCTACCAAAATTAAACTAAAGATTCCAACGTCTTCAAATCCAACAACTAATGAGATAAGTGAAAAAGCAATAAAGGCAATTGCGGATAAGCCACCTGCTAGACCATCTAGTCCGTCAGTTAAATTTACGGCATTTGATGCTCCTACTAGGACAAAGAGAATTGCTAGACCATATAACCAGCCTAATTCAACATCAATACCTAGTGTTCCAACTACCCAGGCAGTTTGACCACCATTTCTCATATATATATAGAAAAAACCAATCGCAATAAGTACTTGCATAAACAGCTTTTGGTACGTTGTAAGTCCTTCGTTATTGCCCTTTCTAATCGATAAAAAGTCATCTAAAAAACCAATACAAGCATATCCTAGAAATACTAATAAAACAATTCCGAGATTAGAAGTATAGGCAATCCGATTACTTAATATTAAATAAAGAGTTGCGATAATTGTTGGGACGATAAAGATTAAACCTCCCATAGTCGGAGTTCCCTCTTTTTTACGATGGGCCTCACCAACAAAAACACTTATTTTTTGACCTATATGCATTTTTTTCAATATAGGTATTAATACTAAACCAAGTACAACTGATGATAGGAAACCAATCATGATTGCAACTACTGCTTTGGTTAATAATAGCATATTTTTCACTCCATTTCCTTGGAACATTATATCATAAATATAATTTTATTATGATTAAATCTAATTATTTAGACAAAACTTTACACTGCTACTTCATAAGTCATACGTTTTACTTTAGAGTCGTTCTTTTCTAAATTCTTTTCTTGAGATAGTTTTAGTTGCGCTAACTCATACTCTTTGGTTGCTAATTCTTCTTTTATTTTTTCTAAGTCGGCAAGTAATTTACGACATTCTGGTATTACGTCTAAGTATTCAGCAAATTCTTTTTCAAAGTCTTGAATAGTTCTATTAATTTGATTAGAGGTTTTATTTAATAGTGATGAAACATTATCTAACTCACTGAGGCTTTTTTCAATATCTTTACTATAGTCTTCTACTTTAATAGTTTTGTATCTTCTAGTTACTGTTTTTGGTTGCATAATGTTTCGCATAAAGTAAAGATAAGTTGCAGTCATGGTTGCAAAACCTCGGGCACTTCTTAATCCTGGCATCATCATAGAAGCACCTAACATAGTAAGAAGTCTTCTACTTTGACGTTGCATTCCAACAACTTGAACTTCAACTCGTTCTTGAATAGTTGTTGCTTTAGCCATTTTTTCTCTTATTTCGTTTAAAATCTCATCTTGAGAAGCCTGAAATTTAAGTAAATCTTTACTGAACTTTTCATAACTAAAGTAGTTAGAACGAACTTGTTCTAGACGCATTTCCGTTATTTCAAGAGAGGTCTTTTTGGCCTCGATTTTTTCATTTAAAAGGTCTTTTTTGGTGTCAAGTTCATCTAATTTTTCAGAAATCATAATATATAAGGCTGAGTCTTTTATTTCTGTAACAAATTTTTTGTTTTTAAACTCGGAAATATAATCTTCAACTAAGGTATATAAGTAGTTGTCATCATATTTATCGATATCAGGAACATTGATACGTGTCTTTAATTCTTCGATCTTTTTAATAATTTCGTTTAATCTTTCTAATAAGGCTTCTGCTTCTTTAGAATCATCTATATGATCAGAGGCTTCAGATACTAAGTTATATTCAAAAACTAATTGGCGAAGATCTGTTCTTACTTCTTTTAATTTCTTTTCATATTCATCTACAATTTTGTGATTTTTTAATTTATCTAATTTATCATCAAGACTATCTAAGTCTTCAACTTTAGAATGGCGTTTTTCTTGATGGGTAAATGTTTCTAGTTCTTGGTGTTTTTCTCTTTGGTCTTTTGAAAGTAAGTTTTGTTGCTTTTCTTCTAGAGTTAATTCGACTACTTTTAAAACAGCATCTTTTGTTTCAAATGAGGCTTGATTTGAGTTGTTATCTTGAAGAATTGGTTCTGATAATTCTGAAACATCTTTTTGTTTATTTATTTCAAAAGAAAGTCCTAATGTTTTTAGAAGGTCTTGATCTAATTGAAAGATGGTGCCTTCTTTTAAGGCCGAAATAATTTTTTCGGTATCTTTTTCACTAAAAATATTTTCTTTTTTAAGAAGAGAGATAGCCTCTTCTATGGCTAGTTGTTTTTCTTTTTCCTTATCTTCAGTTAGAACTGTATATACTTGGCCGATGGCTGCAATAGGAACAGTGGCGATGAGTGTTAGTAATTGTTGCTGTTTTACTTTTTGCTCTAGTTTTTTTAGTTCTTGATTTTTTTGTTCTTGATGGGATTTTAAAAGTTTTTCTTTGGCTTTTTTAGTAATTATTAGTCTACGCCGTAGATCGTTTTTTCCACCTTTTACTCCAATTGTTTCATTCATTAGTATCACCTTTTTATCTAATTTTATTTAGTTGTTTTTTTAAGATTATCTTTATAAACTTTTTCCATTGTGATTAGATTCCCTTTAATTCTTTCGTCATTCGGAAATGCTTTGGCTGCTTCTTTAGCATAAATATAGGCTTGTTTATAATGACCAGTATTATATTCAGCACAGGCTGCATAGTCATAGATTGAACCATCCCAGACGTAATCTTCATTTAAATATTCGGTATTTTTATCTTTAATTTTTATGGCTTTATTTAAGTTAGTTCTAGCGTTTTCAAAATCATTGATGGCAATATATGCTCTTCCTAAATCATAATATACTTCTCTTACGTGTGGTACTTCTTGAATAGCATAATTAAACCAAAGAATTGCTTCTTCAAAATAACTTAAGTGAAGATAACTGTCTCCAATCATTCGCATAGTGGTTGCTCGTTCTTGATTCCAAGTTGCGCCTTCTAATTTTAAGAAATGATGGAAGACTTTAATGGTATCCTCATAACGATTATAATGTTTATATTCTCTTCCTAAACAATAAACATCTCTTGAGTCATTGGGATTTTCTTTAACAGCTCTTTCTAAGATGCCTAAGTATTGACCACGTGATTTTGTGGCATCAGGATAATGATATAATATTATATCAATCATTACTTCATCGATTGGAACTTCGGACATTAAAACTTCATGAACTTGATGTTGCCATTTATGGCCATGACGAGAGTGCATTTTACTTAAATAGAAAAATGAACCAGGAGTTAAATCATCATTAACACTCCAATAATACATATATTTTCCTTTATTAGTTTTTCCAGGAATCCAGACTTCTTCAATTTTCTTTCGCCAACCAGGAGCAAATCTTTCATCTATATCAGTACATAGACAGATATCAGCATCTTCTGGAACCATTTCTAATGATTTGTTTCTTGCTTCATCAAATCTGAATGGTTCTATTATTTCCTGTTTAACTGTTATTTTAGGATATTTACTCAACAATTCAATGGTTTTATCAGTTGAGCCTGTATCTAAACAATAGATTTCATCGGCTTCTTGCATAGAGTTATACCATAGTTCAACGTTTTTTTCTTCATTTTTACAAATTGCATATACTACAACCTTCATTAATTCACCTACTCTTATAATAATTTCATTATAGCATAATTATTCTCCTAAGAGTAGTTTAATTGTTGAACCAACTTCTAATTTTTCTCCAGCAGATGGAGATTGTTCTTGAACAATGTCGCCTGTTCCAGTATATTCAATGGAAAAGTTGGATAATAGTGATTTTGCTTCTTTAACAGTTTTTCCAATGACATTTGGAACTTCAAATGTTTCTTTATCCGTCCATTCTAATTCTTTTTCAATTTCTCCTTCTTGTTTTTCGATACCTAAAGCATTGATTATATCAAGAAGAATACGTCTAGCAATTGGGGTTGTGGTATAACTAGAAAGAAGTGCTGTATTTTTAGGGTTATCAATAGCAAGATAAAGAACGGCTTTGGGATCGTTTGATGGTACAACTGCCATGAAAGACATTATGTAATTTCCAACTAAGTATTTACCGTCTTGAACTTTTTGGGCAGTTCCTGTTTTACCACCAATTCTGTAGCCTTCTACGTAAGCGGCTTTTCCTCCTCCTAAGGCAACGACACTTTCTAAAGCTCGACGCATTATTAGGGATGTTTTTTCACTAATGACATTTTTTCTGACAACAGTGGTTGTTTTTTCTTCAAGAATTGTATTTGTTTCACTATCAGAAATACTTTTAACGACGTATGGTTGGAGTAAGGTACCACCGTTAACAACAGCAGATACAGCCGTTACTTGTTGAATGGGAGTGACACTTACGCCTTGGCCAAAGGCAGATGTTGCTAGTTCAACATTACCTACTTGTTCTAAATCAAAAATTATTCCTTGCCCTTCTCCATTTAAATCAACACCAGTTTTTGAACCGAAACCAAAGAGGCTTATGTAGTTAAATAAACGTTCTTTTCCTAGTAATTGACCAAGTTTTACGAAACCTGGGTTGCAGGAATTTTGAAGAACTTGCAAGAATGTTTGATGACCATGACCACCTGCTTTCCAACATCGGAGGGTTGAGCCATCTACTTTAACACTACCGGTATCATAAAATGTATCTTTATCAAGGTCTACAACACCTTCTTCTACTGCTGTTGCAGTAGTAATTATTTTAAAAGTTGAACCCGGTTCATAGGAAGACCAGATAGGTAAATTACGACTTAATACTTCTTGGGAGTAATCTTGATAATTATTTGGATCATAGTCTGGACGTGAACCCATTCCTAGTATTTCTCCGGTGTTTGGATCCATGACGATTGCTAGGGCATTATCTGGAGAGAACATATCAACGATATTATCTAATTCTCGTTCAATAGATTTTTGAATATTGATATCGATAGTTAAGTTTAGATTCATACCACTTTGGGGTTCAACATAGACATCTGATAAATTTAGTTTGTTTCCTTTGGCATCAGAAAAATATTTAATTGCTCCACTTTTTCCAGTAAGATACTCATCATATTGTAGTTCTAGTCCTGATAGGCCTTGATTGTCTATTCCAACATAACCTAAAGTATGAGAAAGAAGATTACCATATGGATAGTAACGTTTTGCTTCTTTTACGAGATAGACTCCTTCAATATTTAGGGCAGATATTTGTTCAGCAACATCATAAGATAAGCGTCTTCCTTCTGGATGAACTCTTTCAATGGATGTGTTTTTGTAGACATGTTCTTCCATATCTTCATAGGTTACTCCTAATATTTCTGCCAGTTGAGTGGTTGTAGTTTCTTTATCTTTTATTTGATTTGGTATTAAAACTAAGGATGTTGTAGTGAGATTATCGGCAAGGACTACACCATTTCTATCTAATATTAATCCACGATTGGCTTCGATTGGGAGATCTCTACTCCATAGGTCTGATGCATATTCACTTAGTTTTTTGTAGTCGAAGACTTGAATATAGAAGACTCTTCCAATTATTAATATAAATAGTAAGAGAATTATTAAAAATAATATTTTTATACGTTCATCAATCTTTTTAAAAAACATAATTCACCTCTTACATAATATTTATGCAGGAAGTTTAATTTTTACAAATAAAAAGAAGAGAAATTTCTCTTCCTATTGTTAATTTAGGTTGCTTGCCATTCGTCGAATGTCATTTCTCCTGTCGAAGTAATGATCTTTCCAACTGTTGCGCCTTCTTCAACTACATTAATACGATTTTGTAACTCTTGTACTTGTTTTGGAGTTGCATCATTAGCAGTAGTAATTTCATTTCTTGCTGTTACTACATTTGCTTCTATTGGCTTTGCTTCTGCTTCTTTAACTGCTTCGATAGCATCAGCATAACTTTTATTTTCTTTTTTAGCGCTAGTGATTTTTTCCGATTTACTACTTGATTTCTTTTGTGAACTTAAGTTTTCTTTTGGGTTCGCAAAAGTAAATGTCGTTAAGCCTAATATTAAGAATAAGGCTATAACTAAATATCTTTTCTTTCCCTGCATTCTTTTCCCACCTATATATTATATTTTTCCTTCAAACAAGCAATGAATATGTTCATCCGAACCACCATAGATTCTATATACATATAGCGCAAGAGTTTTTTACTTCCAATATATAAATTATGCAAAAATTTGACTTTTTTTGACACTTTTTTGATGTCTTTTACAAAAAAGAAAAAGCCTTTTCTTAGGCTTTTACAGAATTTTTCATCATTGCTTTGTAGGCTACTTTTAAATGTTCTTTTTTATCATGATTCATATTTACAAAAACAAGTCTTATTTGATATCCACTATCTAATGATATAAGTAGTTCTGCTTTTCCAGGGCGAAAACAGATTGCGCTTGTTGAAATTGATGGGTATGGTATGATATGAATTTTCTTGTATGTACCGATAATGTCACGGTCAAAAAGAAGCATTGTTTTATCTGTGAATACAGCATGATCTCTAGCAGTTTTATATGCTAGTAAAACTTTTTCTCCAGGATTAATATATTCCATTACATAAAATGGTAATTCTCTAATATCAATTTCATGTTTAAAATCAAAATATTTTGTCAATTCTTTTAGTTTGATATATGCCATAACTGCCACTTCCTATCTTACACAAATATTTTAGCATATATTTTTATAAAATAAAAGAAGAGATTTCTCTCTTCTTAATTAACATAATTAGGCATTCAATGCTTGCCATTCGTCAAATGTCATTTCTCCTGTTGAAGTAATGATCTTTCCAACTGTTGCGCCTTCTTCAACTACGATATTAGTTGCTGGTGTTCCAAGTGTTACATTGATTGAATCAACTGTACTACCGGCTTTAATCACTAACTTAGCATGCTTCCAAGCATAAATTGAGCCGATATGTCCACCATTAATTGTAGTATTAGTATAGTTAACTACTGCTAAATCATATACTGGCCACATTGGGTCTGTATCTAATTCAGATAATTTAGTATTATAAATGTTTGTGTTATTTAATGTTGCTGTTCCATATATTACTACTGCTGGTGAAATTCCTGCAGAGTAAGAAACAACGTTTAAGCCAATAATATTAACATTATTTAATTCTGTATTAAAATTATATGTTGCAGGTAGCCCATCAACTTTATAATTTAAATAATGACCTAAAGAGATAGATTGAACTGTTCCTTTGAATGTTAAATCATTAATTGTTAGTTTTGAACCATTTTTTGACGAGAACATAATTCCCATTGTTGGTCTTGAACCTGATTCTGTCCAATTAAATTTTTCAGCAGAAGTAACATATTGTGTGACTGTTTTTCCATTACCATTAATTGTTACTGCTGTAGTATTTTCTTTAACATTGTAGAAAGATTCATCAATTGATATAACATCAGAATCTATGTTTATTACTCCGTTGTCAACGACTAAATCGAATTTTGTAACATTAAATGTTTTAGTTGTTACATTTCCTGCTAGATCAGTAACGGTTATTGTATTAGTTCCGTTTTTAAATGTATAGGCATCACCATCATTAATATCTACCCATGTACCTGTGTGTGGTAATTGAGTATCATTGATTACTACTGATGATATTCCGCTTGCATCATATAATTTTAAATCTAGCTTACTGTATAGTCCGTTAATTCCGATGGAACTATCCTTTACTATTATACTTGGAGCAATTCTTTCTAATGTGAATGTATATGTTGTAGAGTTTCCTGCTACGTCATATAAAACTAATGTGTTCTCACCATTTACTAATGATGATTTAATATTTTGATAGTTTGCATCACTATATTTAGAATTTGATCTATCATATTTTGTTCCATTAACTTCAAAATAATCGATTAAATAATTATCTGATAATTTGAAGCTCATTCCACTGTAGTTTGGTTCTGTTCCAATCAAACTATGTGCAGTAACAGTTGGTGCTGTCCAATCCATATAGAATGTTTTTTCTGTTTTATTACCAGCAGTATCATACAATACAATTGTATTTTCTCCGGCTACTAAAGCAGATTTAATGTTTTGATAGTTTGCGTCACTATATTTAGCATCTGTTCTATCAAATTTAGTTCCATTAATTTCAAAATAATCAATTTTATTACTATCGCTTAATGAAAAACTAATTGAACTGTAATATGGTTCAGTTCCAACTGATTCTTCTTTTACAGTTACAGTTGGATTAATTGTATCTTGCACTACTACTGTTCTCATAACGTATTCATGGTCTGCTCTTGAAGCATCTACTCCTACGTTTCCGTTTGCATCAGTATGTGTATATACAATTTTATATGTTCCTACTCTTGTTGTATCTACTGTAGTAACTTTTTCTAAGTTACCATCTTTATCTCTGTAATGAATGTATTCTGGTTGTATATTTGTAATTGTTTCATCGTAGTTATCTGTTGCTGTTGCACCTAATTCTTCATAAGTGTCAATACCTGCTTCTAATGTAAGAGTCTTTTCTCCATTAAGTGTTAGTAATGGAGATGTTGTATCTTGAATAACTACTGTTCTCATTACATAATTATGGTCTGCTCTTGAAGCATCTACTCCTACGTTTCCGTTTGTATCAGTATGTGTATATACAATTTTATATGTTCCTACTTTTGTTGTATCTACTGTGGTAACTTTTTCTAGGTTACCATCTTTATCTCTGTAGTGAATGTATTCTGGTTGTATATTTTCAACTGTTTCATCGTAGTTATCAGTTGCTGTTGCACCTAATTCTTCATAAGTGTCAACGCCTGCTTCTAATGTAAGAGTTTTTTCTCCATTAAGTGTTAATAATGGAGCAGTTGTATCTACGATTTCTACAACTCTTGTTCCTTTAGCAGTATTTCCTGCTTTATCGTATGCAGTGTAAGTTATTTTATATGTTCCTAATTTAGAAGTATCTAACTTATCTACTACTTCCCAATTGTTTAATCCTTTTGCTTGGAATTGATATGCAATTTTAACTAAGTTAGTTACATCTTTATCAACTGCATCATATGCAGAATATCCTTTGTCTACATATTCAGAATGAACTTCTAATTGATATTTGTTAGGTTCTACTACAGTTATTGTTGGAGCAACTTTGTCGATTCTTTTTACTTCGAATTTTACTGTTGCTTTATTTCCAGCTAAATCAACAATTTCTAATGTTACTTTTGTATTCTCTGAATAAACTTTTGTAAATTCTGTTCCTTCAGTTACAACTGTCCATCCTTCTGGTGTAACAATTGCTTCATTTGTTTTTAATGTTGCAGTTACATCTTGGTTTGTTGATTGTAATCCGTTTTTATTTGATGTTGTTACTTCTCCTTCTGGAGCAGTTTTATCAATGTTTTCGATTTTTACTGTTACTGTTGTAGTATTTCCTGCTAAATCTTCTACTGTCACATCTTGTGTGTAGTTAGTTGAATATGCTTTTTGATATTCAGTATCACTAATTTTTCTCCAACCATTTAGTTCTTTGATTGGTTCATTAGATTTTAGATTTACAAATACTCCACTATTAGTTAATTCTGTTGTTGAATATACTAATTCTATTACTGGTGCAGTTTTATCGATATTTTCGATTTTTACTTCTACTGTTGATTCATTTCCAGCCTTATCTCTTAATGTTACTGTTTGAGTTGTATTTTTTGAATAAGCCTTTTTAAATACAGTTGCATATCCACTTGCTGGATCCCATGTTCCTGAATTTACTAACTCAACTTCTTCACTTGCTGTTAGTGTTACAGTAATATTTTTATTTGTTAATTCTGTAATACTATAAGTTATTTCTGCTGTTGCAGCTGTCTTATCGATTACGAATGTCTTTGTTGTAGTATTTCCATATTTATCTGTTGCGACTACTGTATGAGTTCCTTCTTTAGTAATTTTCTTTTGGAATGTGAAGTTTTCACCATTATTACCAACAGTGAAATCATCTCTAGTGTATTCTACTCCATCGATTGTTACTGTCATTAAGAACTTGTCGCTTACATAAACGATTTCGTTTTTGTTTGTTGGTTTTTCTTCATCTACGCCTGTGATTGATGGTGCAGTTGTATCAATTGTTACCTCAATTGATGTTTGATTACCAGCGGCATCTTCTGCTGTAATGTAATATGTAGCATCTGCTGTTAAAACAGTACCATTTTCTACAGTTGTTGTTTCTCCTGTATCCATGTTTTTAACTGTGATTGTTGTTTCTGTAGCATCTGTAACATTTATTTCAATAGTTTCATAATGACTACCAGATGTTAATCCATCAAACTTTGGTGCAGTTTTATCGATTGTAAATGTAATTTGGGTTTCATTGAATGCTTCATCTACTAATACTACTTCGTAAACTCCCTCTTCAGTGAATGCTTCACCCTCTGTGTACGTAACTTCTTCACCATTTAAAGTTACTGTAACTGTTACTTCTGTATCATCAGATACTGTTAATGTAACATTTTCTTTTGTTGTTTCGTTGTTTGTGATTCCATCATATGATGGAGCAGTTTCATCATCAAGTATTAAATTTAATTCTGTTAGGATTTCTTCAAGAACTTTCTTAACATCCTCGTTTCTTAAATTTTCTACTACTTCGTTAACTTGATTATCTGTACGATAATCAATTGTTTCTATGATTGCATCTTTACTTTCAGCATTATTTACTAATTCTTCTAATGCTTCTACTAAAGCGATTGCGTCGATTGATTCTTCAACAATGTCTGCTCTTTCGGCTAATTCTACTTTTGAAGTATCGCTTGTAACACTATTAATTAGTTCACGAGCCTCTTCTAATGACTTCTTAATTGTTTCAGAGTCGACATTTATTAATTCATCTGCTAGTGCTTTTTCACATTTTTCTACTGCTGCTAAAGCATTAGCATAAGTATTATCAACTTGTTGGTTTAACACTTGAACTTGATTTTGTGAATCATTGCTACCATCAGTTTCTAAAGTACCGTCAGTATCACTGTCGTTATTCTTATCAGAAACTTCAGTAGTGTCTTTGCCATTACCTTTGTTTTCTGAACCCTTTTGTTCTTCTGCTGGATTCGCGAAAGCAAATAAGGTTAGTCCTATTAATAAGAATAGTACTAAGGCAATATATCTTTTTTTACCTTCCATTTTAACCCTCCTACTTTTGTTAATTATTAATTATAATCAACGAAACAAACTACATTTAGACTTCCAACTCACAGATATTGGAGATCACGGTTTATTATATATCAGCCATGGTATTTTTTCAAGAAAAATTTCAAATTCTTGTTTGATTCAAAGGGTATTTTTGATAATTTGATTACTTTACGTATCGAAATTCGTTAATTGGCCATATTCTTAGGTTTACTTTTCCAATTATGTCTTCTTCTTTAATTAGACCTATTTCACGGCTATCTAGGGAATCTCCGCGGTTATCTCCTAGGACTAAATACATTCCTTCTGGTATTTCTTCGTACCCTAATGAAGTTAGGCTAAAGTCTTCTGTTATTATAGTTTCTTCTAAGAAATCTTCTTTTTTCTCTTTGCCATTGATAAATAGTTTGTTGTCTTTATATTCAACTTTGTCACCTGGCATACCAATTACTCTTTTAATTAAATATTTAGTGCCATCATATTTTAAAGATACTATGTCAAATCTTTTAATATCAAACAAGTGATAATGAAATTTGTTTAGTATGACAATATCTTGATCCTTAAAAGTTGGATCCATTGATGGTCCTACTACTTGTTGTACCGTAGCCACATACATAACAATAAATATTACGACAACGATTGTTAAAATATACTTTAGCGTATCAATTATAAATTCTCTTACGTCTCTTAAATCCACCCTAATTACCTCTTTCTATCATACCATCCTGATAATATCAGCTTAGCATATATTGATATTTTTTCAAAGATATTTGCTTTTATTTGTGTCAAGTTTAGGAAAAGAAAAAAAATTAAACTTTACTTGTTTAATCCTTTAGTTTTATGATTTATCTTTTATTCTTCGAACCAAAGTTCTGTATAATCATATTTTAAGACACGATAGACCATATATTTATTCATATTAAGTTTAAAACTTCTAATTAATTCGTGATCTTCATCGTATTCAGCGTATACTCCGGCAGTTCCAGAATCAGTTAAAATATTTCCATTATCTAAATCTTGAATACTACTAACAATTCCAGAATATGTGAGTTCAATACTGTCAACTAGTTTAAATGTTTTAGTATATTCATTTACTTTATATACATAGTAGTAAGAGTTATCTCCTTGGAATGGATTGTGGTTGGTAATACCAATATCTTCATAATCAAAATCCGGTTGAGAGTTTGATTTACCATAGTTATTATCGAAGAAAGTTAAATAATATATTTTAGAATCAGAGGTTGGTGTATATCTAACACTGTGTTGTCCAGCATGTATTTTAAAATCTCCTATTTTTTCGTAAACATAGTCAGCAAATTCGGTATCTTCCCATAGGGCTTCATCGGCAAGAATGTATTCTAGTTTTGGTTCTGTTTCAATATTTGAAACTTTTAGGATAGATGAAGTTTCTCTAGAACTTAGGAAAACATCTCCATCTACATATTCAATAGAATTTAAATGTAACCAGTCTAGCCCATCTTCTCCTTCATCACGTTGAGATGTTGTGTCTAATACGCAAGTATCAACATATGATTGAAACATTGGTTCAAAATCAATTAATTCAGTTACTTCTTTAGTTTCTAAATTGATTTTAATAATGCAGTCTTCTTCTGTTGTTTTTTCATTGTTGTTGGCAAGGACAATAATATTTCCATCATTAGTAAAGGCATAATCATGATGAAGATGATAATGTCCGGTATTATAAATTTCTTCTACTTTTCCAGTTCTTCCCATTTTAACAATTTTTGATTGAGAAATAGAAAAATACATGGAATTATCTTTAAATAAAATTCTATGAGCACGATAACCAATAATAGGAATTTCAGAACGTAGAATTCCTGTGTTATCATACATTGCGACATAGTCTTGAGTATCTGAATCATTTCCTAAGATTGTGTATAGACCATCTTCTAATTCTTCAGAACTTTCTCCTTCTGTGATTTCGGCAAAAGTTTGAGAATAAGTTTTAACATATGACATATCTAAAGTTATTTCTCGACTATCAATTATTTCACCTGAAGAATCTTTTAATTCTAAAGTTAAATAGTTAATGTTTCCTGGAACAAAACCAATTAATTGATATTCATGCGTTGTGGTTAAATTGTTGTCTCCTGTATTTTTTAGGGTTCTTGAAAAATCAGGAATACTTTCATTATCAACAGTGATAGTATAATCTAAGTAAGATAATTCTTCTGTTTCAAAGTAAATATTAAAACCTGATGAATTTGTGCCATAAAGGTTATATATTATTAAACTATCTTGAAAGGTATAAGTAGGTAGATCTAGACCTTCATATAAGTGATTGATGACAGTACGATAATTTTCATTATAGATGTTAATGTCTTCATCTTTATCAATTTCATACACGGAAGTGGTTGCAGCAATAGTTGATGATGGTACGATAAAAACATTTTTCTTTAACCAGTCGTAGTTAACAATGTTTTTCTCATGAATAATGGCTGAAATTTTAACGCAACTGAATGTTATGACTACGGCTAAAATAATAATTCCGAGGACTATGCCAAGTTCCTTAAAAATTTTATTGTGTTCCTTAAATATTCTTTTTAGTTTTCCTGTTAGTTTCTGCATAAAGTCCTCCTTATAACTGTAAATATAGTTATATTATTCAGTAATTTTGTGTGAAGTATGTGAAATATAGGAAAAAAGTTTGATTTTTTGTAATCATTTTTGTAAATGAAGAGAAAGTGATTCAGAAATCATTTTGATTTTATAAAGAATGATTAAAAAGAAAAAAACTATATTAGTCTTCTAATGATAAATCCACTTCGTAGTTAGTTATGATTACTTCTTCTACTTTACCACGTTTTTCACCTTTGGAATTAATATTTCTTTTGGCGGTAATGACATGAATATTAAAATCTTTATAAAGTTCATTTATTAAAGTGGTATTGTGATTTGATAACATGACGTAGCAGCCTCTATCAGATAATTCTTTATATACTTTTGATAGACGGATTTGTTCATCTTTACCAAAACCTTCTTCGGTATAACTATTGAAGGTAGTTTCATTTTCGGAATCATATGGTGGATCGAAATAAATGAAGTCACCTTTTTTAGCATCTTTTACGGCCTCTTCAAAGTCAGTATTTAACATGGTAATATTATTGGCTTGAAAATAAACGTATGCTAAGGTCATGTTTTGTCCATCGTAAGTGTTGATTTTTAGTTTCTTATTGAAAGGAACATTGAATTGGCCTTTACTATTTACTCGGTATAGTCCATTAAAACAGGCTTTGTTTAAATAAATAGTACGAGCGGCTCTTTCGTAGTCTGTAAGTTTTGAGAACTTTTCTTGATCTTTATCTAAATTTCTAATCTTATAATAAAATTTTTCGTCGTGTTTTTTTTCATAAGTATTTAATAGTTTTAATGTTTCTTCATAACCTGTATCAGTAGAAAGAATTTTGTAGACGTTCATAAGTTCTTTGTTGGAATCATTGATGACTGCTGTTTTTGGAGATAATTCAAATAATAAGGCGCCTCCTCCAACAAATGGTTCGTAATATGTGTTGTATTCAACTGGAACTAGTTTTAATAATTTATCAATGATTTGTCTTTTTCCTCCGGCCCATTTGACGAATGGTTTTGCTTTTAACATAGAAATTCCTCCTAACATCAGTTTTTATTATAACAAAAGAATTTTATAAAGGAAAGAAAATAAATCGAAAAAAGACAATATACTTTATTTGGTATATTGTCTTGGAACGTTGATGAAGGAACATTTATTAAGAATTTGTTCTCTTACCTTACTTATTATTTTGTTTGAGTCTTTGGACTTGATGACTGTTGGTTTTGAGACTCTACATATTCTTCAACCATTTCTGTTACTTCATTTCCATATTCATGTTTTTTAGCACTCATACCATTAGAAATATTTGTTGCGAGAGCAGCAGTTGCAGCCGCATTAATAATAGTTGTTCTAAGGGTACTTGGTAGAGTTGTCAATGGAGTTAATTGTTTTAATTGAAGAGATGCTAGAACATCACCAGCATTTGTTACATCAACCATTGCTTGATTCATTGCGGAGATTGCTTCTGGGTTTTGTTGTAGATACTCCATGGCTCCTTGTACTCCACTTAAATCAAATTGAGGATGATTTTGTGCATATGGTTTTAAAATTTCTAAACATGCTTCATTAATTTGACCAAAAGTTTCATGTGTTTTAGTTGTTAAATCGGCAATTAATTCCATAGCCTGGGCCTGATTAATACTGCCTGATGCATATTGTTGAGCAATATTTTCATATGAGGCTTTGGCTGATGTATAGAAGTCCGTATAGTATGTATGTCCTGCGTTATCCGCAGTACGATATGCAGATGTTCCTAGAGACCAACCTGTTTTATCTAAAACAGCTCTTTCTATTTCGTTGGCTCCTGCTAAAGTATCTGACATACCTTGTGATTGCATACCTTCCATCATAACTTCACGTTTTCCAGCAATATCTGCGCCCATTTGATTAACTTGGTCCATGATTTGATTATTTTCTTCCATAATCTTTTGATTTTCTGCCATAATGGCTGATTGATCTTGGGCAATATTTTTAACTGTTGAAATAGTTGCGGAAGTTAGAGCAATTGTTGTGAATAGGTCTCTTATGAATGGATCATCCCGATAATCTAATTGTTCGGCTAAAGGTGAATAATATTTTTTACCTGTTGAGCGGTTTCCAAATACGCTTCCTTTTATTTCCGTATTAGCACTTAGTAATGATTCTGCTTGAACAAATACTCTTAAAGCCATTTCATCATTTCCATCGGCTATTGCTTTCATTTCTGCTCTTTCTAGTTGGGCTTGTTTATGTAATAATTCATTATCTAAATCATGGTCTTTAGCAAAACGTTTTCCAACTACTGATAATTTTGTAGCAGATGCTTTCATATCTTCACTAAAGCCATGTGAACCACCTGATAACCAACCGTTAGCATCAATATATCCTTGTCTTATAGATTTGATATTTTCTGCTTGTCCTCTTAAAAGAGATTTTCTGTAGTCTTGTAAAGAGGTTCTTTCTGAACTACTAATAGTTTTATCTGCTAGGCGATGATCGATTGCTTCTAATTGTTTAATAGCACTGAAAGCACTACTATATCTTTCTTCTAACTCAGTGTTAATTGATGTTACTTTAGACATAGCAAATTGTTGCATTCTTTCATCTAGTAAAGTGTTGAATACGGTTGGGAAACGTTCTTGAACGACACGATTTCCTCTATATTCTGTATATAATGTCATTAAATCTTCTTCTGGAAGTTTTGATAAACGTTCTTTTAAAATACTTGCATTTTCTTTTGCTTCGGCTGATAACATTATCTTTCCAGAGACTTTTTGTAATAACTTGAATGGTAGTTTAGAAATTGCAGGAACTAAGTGAACAATATTGTATAAGTAATTTCCGGAACTTAATTCTTCTCTAAACTCTCCTATGCATTTAATATTTGATGCTTTTAAACGTTTACCATCTTTCTTGCCTAAATCCAAACCATCAGTTAAGCCATCAATGATTGTTAGAAGTCCACGTTTTGGTTTTTCTTTTTTTGGTGGAGTTACAACTGGTGGTGTTTGAGTTGGTGTTGTGATAGGTGGCGTTGTTGTATAAACATCAATAATTTGTTCATCATCTTTTTTAGGTGGTGTAATCTTTGAAACTGGTGGTTGCTCAACTACTGGAATTGGTTTAGCACTTGGTGTTTCCCCACTTTGAATCGGTTTATTTGTTGGTGTTTTTTCTCCAGTAGGTGGAACTACTATTGTTGGTGTAGTTCCGTATGGTACCATGCCTGTTGGCTTAGGTGTTACTGGGGCAAGACTAATTCCAGTTGGCTGATTGACTGCAGGTTTTCTTGTTGCTAAGTCATCTTGAATAATATCTTCTTTTAATAAACGATATGTTCCATCTGGATTCATTCCACGTGGGATTAAATTTATTGATGGATTAGTTACAGTGTTTTGAACTGGTTTTGTTTCTATTAATGGGACATTATTTTCTGGCTTTATCGGAGTAACGCTTGGTGAATTAACCTTAGATGGTGTATGTTGTTTTGCTCCTTCAGTTAAGATTGGTGGCCCTTTAACAGGTTCTTGATCTTTTTGTTCTCCTGTATGTGATACTTGTCTAACTCTAACTTTTTGTCTTGCTGCTACATTTTCTCGTTCAGCAGGGGTTAGAACAGTTTGTCTTGCATCACCATTTCTTACTGGTAAATCTGTTCCATAAGTAATATTTATGGCATCAATAATATTTGTAGTTTTATTGTTTTTTACTGATTCAATGATTTGAGAAATAGCCTCTTCTGATACTTCTTTAGCAGTATCTTTTCCGGCTTTTGTTCTTCTATTTACTTCACCTAGACCTTTTTTCTCATAAATTGCAGAAAGGACATCTCTTCTTTCAACTGTTTTCTTAATCTTAGCATAATCTTCAACACTGATATCTAGACTAGTTGCTTTCTCAACTTCAAGGGCATGGTCTTTTAATTTTTGTTCTAGACTAGTCATTCTACGACTTGCTTGATTCATCCTACGACTGGCATCTTGAAATTTTTCGTTTTCTGCTAGTTTTTGACGCATATAATCAGCAGTAAAGGCATCTAGTTCTTCTTCTGTTGGAAAAGGTCCTTCTTGTTCTCTTCTTGTTCTTTCTTCTGTAAAAATACGTTGGAATTCAGCGATTGATTCAGCATATTGTCTTCGTGCTTCATCATATTCTTTCGATGCTTTATCATAATCATTTTGTAATCTTGTTTGAATTAAATCTTCTGTTTCTATTGTTTGTACTACTTCTGGTGTAGGAGTTACTGTTTCTTCTTGAGTGTTTACAGGAGAAGTTTCTTTTTGTTCTATTTTTGGTTCTTCAGAAGGCACAATAGTTTCTTGTTCCATAACATCAGGAGATGATAAAACGTTATCTGACTCTAAAAATGAATTTCTTAGTTCTGTTGCTAGTTCATCTGTAAGTCTTGACATATTAGAAGTTACTGTTGATTCTAAAGAAGTTATTCTTGTTTCATGTTCTTTTTCCTTAGCCTCAATTTCTTCACTAATTTCCCGTCTTATTTGTGGGTCACGTTCTTTACTTAATAATTCTCTTAAGTCTACTAGTTCTTTATTTTCTCTTGATGTTCTTAATTCGGAAATTGCGTCTTTTGCCGAATTATAACTTTCTAATAATCTTTGATTTTGTTCTAAGCGTCTTTGTTCTTGATCGATATGATATAGTATTTGAGCATATTGTCTTTGATAACTTTCACGAGGTGTATCTTGTTCAACAGATCTTAGTCCACGTAATTCTTCATTTAAATGTTTAAGCTCTTGCTCATTAGTCTTGATTGCTTCTTCTACTTGACTATAATAACTTGCCATAAAAATTCACCTCTACTCCTAATTTTCACTTTGTCTATCAATTTCTTCTAGAACTTCACCAATCATGGCTAGTTCTTCTTGTGAAGTAACATCTTCTAATGTACCTAGCCCTAATACCGGATCAAAAGCAGAAACATATATGTTCTTTCTACCGTTTGCTGCTATACTGTCATCGGTATATCCAATATAGGCTTTATTTGTATCTTCTGAATCAAATGTAAATAAAACTCGACACTCAACGTCTTGACCATTTTTATTAATAGTTATTTTTTCATATTCCATAATTTAGTCTCACTCCTACTCTCATATCATATAGTAAAATATTATCATTTTAATAAAAAAAAGTCAATTTATTTGACCTTTTCTAACTATTGATTTTGATGGTTATAACATCTTTTGTTTCTGGATTGGAAATAGCCTCAATTATTAAATGATACTCATCTTCTGTTTTGTTATTTTTTGGTAGTTTGTTGTCTTCAATTAGTAAATCATTTTCATCAATTAAATTCTTTTCAGAAAAATTTTTGTATAGTTTAATACTGGCGTTTTCTGATGGTGTTATTCCAATATCGTATGTAATATCTTCTTCGATTACTGATTTATTTTTGTAATTTGAAACTTTAAAGATATATTCTTTAGTATCACCTTTAGTCATATCTGAAATATCAACACTTATCTCACTTTCAGAATTTGCTTCTAAGATGGGAATAACAATATTAGCCTTATCATTTGTAGTGATATTTTTCATATTAATGGCTACTATTGCTAGAACAATTACTAATACTACTAAAGTTATAAATGTTCCAAGTAAGGCATTATCTTGTTTTGAACGAGGTGATTTTGTCTTGTTTGTTGTTTCTTTTTTTACTTCTTTGGTCATATTTTATTTCCTTCCTACTATGCTTATTTTATTTCATTTTAGTTTATCATTAATTTGTACTTGTTGCAAGAATTGAAAGTTGATATGGAACGACAATTTGATTAGAGGTACTATCCATACCATAAGTTGCAATGATTTTGATAGTTACTTCTTTATTTGGTTTTAAAACTTCATTTTCTAATTTTTCATGAGTAATTGTTACTGGAGAGATAGAGGCTAAAGCCTTTGAATCGTTTTCATAATCCGGATTTTCTAGTAGTTTAATTATTTTTACAGGTAAAGTTCCAGTATTTTTAATAGTAACATTGTAGGCAAGTTCGTCTTTTGGATAATTTAGGGTAAATTTAAAATTAACGGTTTTGCCATCATTGGTAATTTCTTTAGTAGCAGTTGGGTCTAAGTATCCTCCTTTTACAGGGGTTAGGGCTTCTACTTTGGTTATTTCTACAGAGAAAGTGTCTTGTCTTTTTGTTTCTTGTTCTAGTTTTGAGGCTAGAATGACAAAGCCTATTCCCATACAAATTACTGTGATGCATAACATGACGATTATTAAATTTCTGATATTAAAATTCTTTTTCATTTAACATTGTCCTTTCTTATACTCATCGATTGATGCTTGATAGCAGTAACTATAATTTTGATTATTTTCAGTTATACTAATATAAGCATAAACTTTGCCATCTTGGATGTAATACCAACTTGTATCATCTGGGAAAATGGTTCCTTCTTTATTGGCTGGTATTAAAGTAATGGCTAAAGTCATATTGGTAATTTCTTGGTTGGTAATGTTGTTAGTTCGCATATATACTTCTATTTTTTTATAGACGTTATCGGCATATTCTCTAGAAAGTGTCTCGTCTAGTTGTTCAGTTTTAGTATTTTGAGTAGTTGATTGTGAAACATCGTTAGTTACTTTTCTTACGATGTCCTTAGAATATAATTCTATTTGTTTTAGTAATTCTTCTTCATCATTGCCACTTACATTTAGTTCACTGGCTTTTTGAGTAATTGTTTTTTCAGAGGTTGCAATTGTTATTTCTAGACCTAGGTTATTGATTGCTTGTTCTAAGGCAGTTTTTACAGATGAAAGTGATTTATTTTTGTAAGTGGTAAGATTGATAGTGGATAGTTGTTTTAAATAATTGTTTTCAATTAATAGTTCGACTATTTCTTTTGTTCCCTCAGTAATGGTTGTATTTTCAATATTTTGATTATATAAGCAGGTTGACTGTTGGTTCAAAAAGATGATGTTTGTAATAGTGTTATCAGTAATAACAAGAGCAAAGTTAGTTTTATTATTAACTGTAAGCTCAATGATATCTTGGTATGATTCTGTATCAATATAGGTATCAGAACTTCCTTTAGACTCTTTATATTCAGGAAGAAATTTAAAGAAGATAGCACCAATCATTAAAGCAAAAATTATAATAATTTCTAGTATAGTTAAATATTTTTCTTTCATAGACTATTTCTTCCTTATTCTGCTGTGAACTTTGGTTGAAGTGTTAAAGTTATTTTCATATTATCAACTATCTTGGTATCTTTTGGAATTGATTGGCTAGTAACATATCCTACTCCATCTAATGTTACTTCTATACCTAATTTTTCTAATAAATCTTTGGCTACCTTCGATGATAGACCAGTTACATCAGGAACAGTTAAGTTTTGATCATTAGTAATTAAATAAATAGTATCTTTATTAGTAATAGTTGTTCCTTTTGAGGGGGTCTGTTTTATAACTTTATCTCCGGAACCAATAATTTGATACGGTATTTCAGCGGCTTCTAAAGTTGTTTTTACTGATTCAACTTTTTTATTGACAAGACTTGGTACTTCATAATCAATTACTTCAATTGAAGAAGTGTTACTGTCATCATTACCATAATATTTTGAGATGTTTTCGACTACTTCTTTAACTGCATTTGATAATGGCTTTTGACTACCGTTAGCAGGTCTTTTTACTGAAGCGTAAATTATTATTTGAGGATCGCTTTTTGGATATATTCCAGAAAACGAAGTAATTACATCTGATTTTCCAGTTAAGTAACCACTACCATTTTCATTAGCAATTTGAGCCGTACCAGTTTTTCCGATTAGTTCCCCACTTTCAATAGCAAATGATGAGGCTGGAACACCAGTACCGTTAATGGCTTCATCCATTAGTTGAAGCATTTTTTGAACTGTTTCAGTTGATGCGACACGGTCCTTTTCTTTTCTAGTGTTTTCTACTTCAACTTCTCCAGTTTCTGGATCGACTATTTTTTCTACGATATATGGTTTTAATAACATTCCATCATTAGTTAAGGCTGTCATGGCTTGAATATTTTGAATTGGTGTTGTGGTGATACCTTGACCGAATCCAGCGTTAAAGATTTCTGTTTCATATTTAAAGTTTATTACACCGGTTGATTCATTAGGTAAGTCAATCCCCGTTTGCTTACCAAAACCTAATTTACGATAATATTGTCTTAACATGAGACTGTTCATATGGCGATTAATAATATTGATAATAGCCACGTTACTACTCATTGCATAACCTCTATCGAAGGTTATTGTTCCCCAACCTGCACGGTCCCAGTCTCCAATTTTAGTACCATCAGTTGTGGTATAAGTTCCAGATAGATAAGTTTCACTACCGTTATAGACTCCATTTTCCATAGCCGTCATATACGTATATGTTTTCATAGTTGAACCCGGTTCATATGGAGATGAGACTAAAAGATCTAGATAGTTTGTGATGTTTCTTATATTAGGATCAAATGATGGGGAGTTTGCGGTTGCAAGAATGGCACCTGTTTTAGCATCGGCTATGGTAAATGTAAACCACTCAAAGTCATAAGATGTATCAGCGTTATTTAAGGCTTGTTCAACAAAGAATTGGATGCTACTATCTAAAGTTAAATAGATATCTTTTCCTTGAACTGCATCAGTTTGTACAACTGGAGTTCCGGCTATTTGATAACCTTTTAAGTCTTTTTGATAAGTGATTGAACCATCTGTTCCTTTTAAGATTGAATCAAATTGCTTTTCAATGCCCATTTCACCAACAATAGTATTTTCATCTTCTTGGGATGTTTTGGCATAACCAATTGTATATGAGGCAAATTGTCCTTTTGGATAGTAACGCTTATAACTTTCAATAAAATCTAATCCCGGAAGATTTAAGGCTTCAATTTGATTTTTGACAAGTTCAGTTAGGCCTTTTCCTTTAGAACCAAACTCTGTTTGATAGACGTTTTCTTTACTTAGATATTTAAGAATAGTTTCTTCTTCAATACCAAGGATTGGGGCCAAGGCTTTAGCGGTTGCTTCTTTATCAACTACATGTTGCGGATTATTTTCATTGGTAGTACGTGATTCATCTAAATAAGCGATTAGTTTGTATGAAGAAACATTTTCTGCGAGAATGTCACCATCTGATGAATATATTGTTCCACGCTTGGCTTGGATTGTTTCTGTTTTAGTTGTTCTTTTACTAGCAAGGGCTTGAAGATTGATGCCATCTATTTCTTCTGATAAGGCTAGTTGGGCAACTCTTAAAATCATAACAACAAAAAGAAGAAGAGCCGCTCCTACAATAAAAAATGAATATTGTATGTTGTTTCTCTTCTTCTTTTTCTTCAATTTGAACCACTTCCTAGTCTTCAGTTACAGTCTTTATATTATCATTATTATAACTCAATCCTTGCTCTTCTGCAACTTCTTGAATTTTTGTAAGGGAGGCTAATTCATCAATTGTCATAGCTATACTTTCATTAGTTTTTTCTTGCTTAGCAATTTCCTTTTTTTGTTTTTCAACTTCAAAGTTTATTTTAGAAAGTGTTGCTTTTGAAAAAACTATTGAAACTGGGGAGATAACTAGTAAGAAAAGTGCTAAGGTATATAATAATCGTTCAAACTTCGACATTTTAAGTCGTTTCTTTACTTTTCTCACTGTATCACCCTCTTTCTATTTTTTTATTTATTTTATTCTTTCAATAACGCGAAGTTTGGCGCTTCTTGCTCTCGGATTATTTTTTAATTCTTCTTCACTTGGACTTATGGCTTTGTTTACTACTAAACTAAAGTCTGGTAAATATTCTTCAGGAATATTAGGAAGTCCTTTTAGATGTTCATCTATAGCACATTTTTCTTTAAAAAAGTTTTTTACTAATCTATCTTCTAATGAATGAAAAGTAATTACGGCTACTCTTCCACCAACTCTTAGCATTGATAGGGCTTGTTCTAAAGCAGGCTCAATAACATCAAGTTCTTTATTTACTTCAATACGGATTGCTTGAAATATTTGACGAGCCGGATGCTTATCAATTCTAAATTTCATCGGAACGGCTGTTTTAATTACTTCAACTAGTTCCAAGGTTGTTTCGATTGGTTTTGTAGCACGATACTCCACTATTTTTTTAGCAATGTTATTTGAGAATTTATCTTCACCATATTTATAAAATATACGTGATAATTCTTCTTTTGTATAATTGTTTACTACTTCATAAGCAGATATTGGATTATCTTTGTCCATTCTCATGTCAAGGCGAGCATCCTCATGGTATGAGAAGCCTCTTTCGGCATCATCTAATTGTGGAGATGATACTCCTAGGTCAAACAGTATTCCATCAACTTTTTCAACTCCAAGTTTATTTAATTTTTCTTTTAAATAAACAAAGTTGCTTTTTATGATAGTGAAGTTAGTACCAACCGCAGATAAACGGTCAGTACTATGCCGAATTGCTTCACTATCTTGGTCAAAGGCGAATAAAAACCCCTTTTTTATTCTAGCCAAGATGTTACTACTGTGTCCTCCATAGCCTAAAGTGCAATCTACAATAACACTATTTTCTTTTAAATTAAGGGAAGAAATAGATTCTTCAAGTAATACACTTATATGTTTTTCTTTCATAAGTTCACGCTCTCGTTAAATAAATTTTCGGCTATATCTGACATGTTGCTTGCTGCAGAATCAAAGAAAGCATTCCAATCATCTTCAGACCATATCTCTAACCGGTCTCCTGTACCAATTACTACGCAGTCTTTTTGTAGATTGGCATAGGTTATTAATGGGGAGGTAATATTGACACGGCCCTGCTTATCGAATTCTGCTGTAGTGGCTCCAGATAGAAAGAAGCGGACAAATTGTCTAGCATCTTTTTTGGTAAATGGGAGGCTTTCAAGTTTATTAGTAATACCGTTCCATGATTCAAGAGAATAGACAAAAAGGCAATTTTCAATTCCCCTTGTAATAATAAATTTCTCTCCTAATTCCTCGCGAAACTTAGAAGGAATAATTAATCTTCCTTTTTCATCAATGGTATGATGATATTCACCCATAAACATAAATATCCCCCACTTTTCACCACTATCAACCACTACTTAACTATAATATTACATAAATAGAAGAAAAAAGTAAATATTGAAAATAAAAAATATTCACAACTTTACAGGTGTTGACAAAAAAATAAGTCAAAAGTTATTGACTTATTGAATTTTTTTACTCAGAAGATTTATTAGAATTTTGTTTACTTTCCTTTACTTTTGCTTTCTGACGGGCTTGGGCTTTTTTAAAGTCGCCTTTACGAGGTATTGTCGCGCGATTGCCTGGATACATAGTAAGAATATTTCTTGTATGTGGGAAAACAACGACACGGACACGATGAACAAGATTGTTTTCTAAATCATAACCTGCATTGTGATAATCTATTTCATAAATGTCCATAGCCTCTTCATTAACAAGATTGTCATCAATTAGGCTGCTTCTTATATCATAATATAAAGTATCTATATCAATGTTTGGTGAGAAGTTACCTCTTGTTTTAGTTGTCCCACAATGATGAGATTTAATGTGAGCAATGGCTTCTTGTTCTTGATATTTAATAATTTGACGTTCAGCATATGAACATTGGTCGCGTGGTGGAAGGTGCTTACCGGTTCGTTTGTCAACAAGCATTCGGACATAATCAAGTGGCCCATCAACAACCATTTCTGGATGAGTACGGTTGAGACGATTTAAAAACTTCATGACTTCATCATACTTTTCTTGACGGAGTAATACTCCAATTAATTTTGTATAAGTCATTTGTGATGCTTCTCTTGCGTTAGCGATACTTCTTTTGAACGATGTCTCGGCAAGAGATAAAGAGCCTCTAGCAAAATCAATACTTCCTACTGAATAGTATGCAGTAGCACGAACATCACGATCTTCGGCAAGCTGTGCTGCCTTTAAATAATTGACATATGCGGCTTTAAAGTCTGATAGTGCTTGATGTGCTTGTCCTGAAAATAAGAATACTTCTCCACCAAAAGTTTTACCTGCCTTGGTTAGTTCATCACAATAATATAATGCTTCTTCGTAATGTTCATAGGCTAAGGCTAATTTAGCCTCTTCATAAACAGTCTTATAATAAATTTCATCTTTATCTAACCCTTCTTTAGCATCTTCATAATAAAATTTAGCGCAATCATATTCATCTTTGGCTTTAGCAATTCGTCCTTTATTTAAAGACATTTCTCTTTCTTCATTTCTGGTTTCTGGCGTTAAAAGCTCTAATACTTCTAAGGCTTCTTCTACTCTTCCTAGTAAAGACAAGTTTTTAACACGCTCTTTTTCAAGTTCTGGTTCACAGGAATCATTTTTACTTAAAATATCTAAAGCCTCTTCATAACGTTTTTCGTGACGAAGAAGATGTGCTAAAACATTGATTGCATAAATATCTGTATATTCACTATCTTCAATTACTTTTTTATAGATACGAATTGCTTCTTCTGGATCACCTTCAAGTACAGCAATCGTTGCGATGTTCATAAGGGCTTTGACTTCGTTTTCATCTTGATGTTCGGCAACTAAATAGAACTCACGTCTAGCAGGCTGAAGAGAGTTTTTTCTTAATAAAATTTTTCCATATAAGTAATGTCCGAGCATATCATCAGGATAAGTGGCAACGTAATTGACGATTTCATACATGGCTCTTTTAAAATTATTTTCGTTAATTAGATTCCTGATTTGGGCTAATTTTTGTTGTCTTCTCTTTAGACTATTGCTTTTGCTCATTATTACACCTCAATTTTATTTTAGTCTACCATATTTTAATCAAGAAAAAAAGAAAGCATTACTACTTTCTTAATGATTTTGTATCAATTTCTTCTTTTAACATTTTTAGGAATTCTTCTTTTGGAAGAGTTGTAGTTTCTTTTTCTCCATGTAGACGATAAGAAATTGTTTGATTTTCTTTTTCAGCATCTCCTAGTATTAGAGTATATGGAACTTTTTGTGTTTGAGCCTCACGAAGACGATATCCTAATTTTTCATTACGGTCATCTAAGTCAACACGAATACCATTTTCTGCTAAATAATCTTTGATCTCTTTGCCATAGTCACCTTGGAATTCAGCATTTACTGGAATTACTTTAACTTGTACTGGAGATAACCATGTTGGGAAACGACCTTTTGTTTCTTCAATAATGAAGGCTGTGAATCTATCGAATGTTCCAAAGATTGCTCTATGAAGAACTACTGGAATTTCTTTTTCACCTTTACTATTAATGTATGATAATTCAAATCTTCTTGGTAGTAAGAAGTCTAATTGACATGTTGATAGCGTTACTTCTGGTCCAACGGCTGGTTTTACTTCAACGTCTAATTTTGGTCCATAGAATGCTGCCTCACCGACTGCCTCAAAATATTCAACGCCTAATTCGTTTAATACTTCTCTTAGTTTTGCCTCTGCGGCATTCCACATTTCGTCATCATCAAAGTATTTTTCTTTATCTTCTGGATCTCTTAATGATAAACGGAATTTGTAGTTTTCTAAACCAAAATCATGATATACATCTAAAATTAGGTTAACAACTTTTTTAAATTCTTCTCCAATTTGTTCTGGAGTTACAAATAGATGGGCATCATTTTGACACATACATCTAACGCGTTCTAAACCTTTAACTGCCCCACTTGCTTCATAACGGAAGTCTGTAGCAAATTCTCCAATACGTACTGGTAGATCACGATATGAATGCATTTTATTTTTGAATATTAACATATGATGTGGACAGTTCATTGGACGTAAAACAAACTCTTCTTCATCAACTTTCATCATTGGGAACATATTTTCTTTGTAGTGATCCCAATGACCTGAAGTTTTATATAAGTCAACTGTTCCAACACATGGAGTATAAACATGATCATATCCTAATTTTTGTTCTTTTTCATAGATGTAATTTTCTAGTTGTTTTCTGATAATTGCTCCATTTGGTAACCATAAAGGCATTCCTGCCCCAACAAGTTCATGATTCATGTATAGTTCTTGTTCTTTACCAATTTTTCGATGGTCTCTTTCTTTGGCTTCTTCAAGTTCTTTTAAATGAGCGGCTAAATCTTCTTCGTTTTCAAAACAAATTCCATAGATACGTTGAAGCATTTTGTTTTTAGCGTCACCTTTCCAATAAGCACCACTAAATTTAATAAGTTTAAAATGTTTTAATTCTTTAACTGATTCTAAGTGTGGTCCGCGGCAAAGATCAGTAAAGTCCCCTTGAGTGTAGCAACTAATTGTTGTTTCTTCTTCATCCATTCTTTCGATTAAGTCGATTTTGTATGGATCATCTTTAAATTTTTCTAAAGCATCTTGTTTTGAGATTTCTTCACGAACGATTCTTTTTCCGTCTTTCGCAATTTTCTTCATTTCGTGTTCAATTTTTTCTAGGGCTTCATCTGTTAGTGTTTCATCACCTAAATCGATGTCATAATAGAATCCTTCTTCAATTACTGGTCCTACCCAGAATAAGGCTTTTGGGTAGATATGTTTTACTGCTTGGGCAAGTAAGTGTGCACAAGAGTGGTTCATTATACTTAAATGTTCATTTTCTTTAATATTTATCATTTTATTTCCTCCTAAATAAGTATTTCTACTTCTATTCCTTCATTAATATTATTTTTGAAAGTTATTCCAAGGGATTTATCACCAACAATACTTCCATAATGAATTGGA
>CAYXZZ010000006.1:0-32925 GCA_964470055.1 uncultured Mycoplasma sp. | reverse complement strand
CACAGGCTAAATTTGGAATGATGATTGAAGAGTATTTAGAAAAAAGACAAGAGTTAAAAAGAGTTTTTATGTTAATAGATTTTAGACATAAACCAATGGAAGATGATTTGTTGATGTATAACTTTTTGAAATATCATAATTTGCCAGTAACAGTTGTTGCTACTAAAGCGGATAAAGTTACTGGAAGTAAGAAAGAGAAAAATTTAAAAGTAATTTTAGAAACATTGGATTTAGTTGTTGGAGATGATTTGGTAGTCTTCTCGAGTGTAACTAAGTTAGGTGTTAAAGAGGTATTAAAGAAAATAGAAGACTTAGTAGAGGAAACTATCTAAGTCTTTTTCATATACTATGAATAGGTGAGCAAATGAAAATCGAGGTATGTGGAAAAGATAATTATAGTATTTTTTTGAATAAAGAATTTTTTAAAGGAATGGATTTGAGTGATAGAGAAAGTTTGATTCAATTTATCAAAAACTTTATTTTAAAATTTAAAAATAAACTTAATATGCGTGGTTTTTTTAAGATTAGAGTTTTTCCTAATGAAAAAGTGGGAATGTTTTTAGATGTAGTAAAATTAGATGATATGGAGCTTTCTAATAATGTTGATTTAAGAGTTATCATTATGAATGATGCTGATGTTTTCTTTGAAACCGAAGAATTTGAAATAATTAAAAATTGTAATGAAAAGAGATATTTAGATGGGATGTTTTATTGCATAGTAGATGAGGCATTTGATGAGATCTTTGAAAAGGTGGAGTGGGGTAGGTTTATTTATGGTAAAGAGGTTATTAATGTTTTGACGAAGGCAAGTATTTTATAAAAGTAAAAAAGAATCTGGAGATTCTTTTATATTACTATGGCAATCATGTTGTTTGAGCCTTTATTTACAACTTTGGATAGGGTTGTTTGTAATTTAAATCTAATATTGTCTGGCATTAAGTTGATTTTTGATTGGATTCCTTCTTGGACTATGGAATCTAGACTTCGACCAAATATTTCACTTTTCCAGATTTCGTTTGGACTTTTATCATGATCTTTCATGAGATAGTCAACTAATTCTTTACTTTGAACTTCACTACCAATTATTGGTTCAAATGTTGATTCAACATCTACTCTAATCATATGAATAGAAGGGGCAACTGCTTTTAGTTTTACACCGTAGCGTGGTCCTTGCTTGACAATTTCTGGTTTATCTAATTTCATATCTTCAATTGATGGAGTAGCAACCCCATATCCGGTTTGTTTAACCATTTTTAAGGCATATTTAATTTGATCATATTCTCTTTTGGCAGTATTGAATTCTTGAAATAAAGCAAGTAGGTCGGCTTTATTTTTAACATCTATTTTTATTATATCAGTAAGTGTTTTCTGGTATAGATTTTTTGTGGCGGTTAAATTTACAGTAACAATTCCAGTTGATGGTTCTACTTCTGAGAGATAGGCTTTTTCAATGTATTCATTTTCTTGAAAATGGTTTGTTATATGATCTATATCTTTTAATTTGTCAATTTCAATGATACTTTCTTTAATTGATTCAATATATGATTTTTTTACTGGATGATCTGGGTTTAAGATGGCTATCCATTCTGGCATATTTACTTTTACTTCAAGAACTGGGAATTCATATAGTGCTTCACGTAAAATGTCATACATATCTTTTTCAGTCATTGCTTCGATACTTATTGGAAGAACCGGTACATTATATTCTGATTTTAAGTTTTCAGCCATACGTTCTGTTTCAGGTAAAGATGGATGAGTTGAGTTTAAGACAACGATGAATGGTTTTCCAATACTTTTTAGTTCGGTGATTACTCTTGTTTCGGCTTCTAAGTAGTCATTTCTTTGAAATTCACCGATTGAACCATCTGATGTTACGACAATACCTATAGTTGAATGATCTTTAATGACTTTTTCTGTACCTATTTCGGCTGCTTCTGTGAAAGGTATTTCTTCATTGTACCAAGGTGTTTTAACCATTCTTGGGCCATTTTCATCGGCTGCGCCTATGGCTTTTTCAATCATGTAACCCACACAGTCAATTAAGCGTATATTACAAGTAAAATCATCAATTTTTAATTTGGCAGCATTGTTAGGGACAAACTTAGGTTCAGTAGTCATGATTGTTTTTCCGGCAGCACTTTGAGGAATTTCATCTAATGCACGTTTTCTTTCATATTCATCTTCAATATTTGGAACTATTAATGTTTCTACGACTCGTTTTATAAAAGTGGATTTTCCAGTACGTACTGCGCCAACTACTCCTAGGTATATATCTCCGCCACTGCGTTTCGCAATATTCTTTATTATTTCATATTTATCCATATACATTCTCCTTATACAATAAAAGATATGTATATTGATAAAAAAAAAGAACATAAGTTCTTTTAGTTTGTGGTAATGTCGATTGAATTCATAAATTCACTATATTTAGTATTACAAATTATATCAGACGCATCAGATGTTTTATAGTGATATGTTTTTACTATATAGAAATAATTATTTGTTTTCAAAACATATTGCGTTTCTGAATATTTAGTTGATTCTAGATGAGAATATTTCTATGTGTTGTTGTAGATAACTGGGGATGGCTCGGAAATAGTAGTTTCAGTACTATTAAAAATCATATGTTTGGTTAAATAATCTTCTTCATTTGTATATAGTGATGTGGTTGTATTTAAATCAATTGAGATATAACAATATGTAGAAGTGGTTGGCTCTTTGTAATTAAAAATTTTGTATTTATCTGATTCATAGTTTATGGAAAAATCACTTGGTAGAGTATAACTTAAAGAAGATGGTGTTTCAACTATTTCTTCCTTAATATCTGTTGATTCAGTTGTTGGGAGTTCATTAGTGAATCCTAGAAGGAAAAAGATAACTGCTATTAAAAAGATAATAATATATATTCCAAAGAATCCAATGATTGGTGCTGCTATTGTGACTCCGCCTTTTTTCTTACATATATTTATTAATTCTTCATTAGTTTTATCTAAATTTTCTTGTTTGATTCGTTCTACGTGATTATCAACTTTTTTTAGATATATGTCTTTAAATTTATAGGCTGTGTAGATATTTAAAATGATTGCGGCAAGTGTTGAAAGACTATCACCTAATAATAATTGAGCGGCGGCATTAATAATAATATAGATTAAGGCGCAATTCCAAACTTTTCGATATAGTAAATAATACGCACCAAAGAAAAGGGCTGGAAGTGAAATTTTAGAATTTTTTATGTGTTCATAATTTGTTCCAATATAGGCTTTAACATATTTGTCATCTCCCGATGGGGTATATGTTGTTGCATAGGAATATTTACTTGGATCAAAAGAGTATTTAGAGTAGTATTGATCTTCGTGATTTGAATTTAAATTGTAACTTGGCTTTGTTTGATTACTGTAATTGTGACTGTAGTTAAACTGAGCCTCGTGGTTGGTGTTGTAGGTGGATTTTGTTGTATTACTATAGTTTCTGCTATAACTATATTGAACGGCGTGGTCGTTTTTGTTCTTTTCACCACAGTTTTTACAGAATTTATCTGTTTCATTTATGTATGTTCCACAATTTGTACACTTCATTGTTTACTCCTCCTAATTATAGATATAGTTTATCATATTTTCTTTGAAAAGGAGGAGTGGAAAAGTAATTTTAGAACATTTTATCGATGTTATCTGGAACATTGTCTTTTAAAATAGCATTTACGATTTTATCTGCTTTTTCTTGGCTGACTTCTTTTCCAGTCATAGCACTTATTTCGTTAATTACTTCTCTGATAGTGGTTTCATCCTTCATGTTGGCATTTTGTAATTTTTCTGCTAATGAAAGTATTGTATTTTTATCAATACTTGTTTTGTCTTCAACTTTTTTGAAGAAACTGTCTTTAAACATAAAAAAAACCTCCTACTAGAGTATATGTAGGAAGTTAAAATAATTTATTGTTTTTTGACATATTTTGTCTAAGTTTTCCTAATTGAGCACATTTTTGATTGAATTCTTCTAAAGAAATAGTTCCTTTTTCTAATCGTTCATTTAACATAGCAAGAGTTCTGTCTTGCATACCAATAGTATCTGTTGTGTTGGCATATTTTTGTTCTTTAATATCTTTTACAAATACGTTATGGTTTGTAGGTCGATCTTTGTTATATTCTTGAACTTTATTCCATCTATTTTCAAAGGAATTTGGAAAAGAGGAATTAGATGTTGCCTGATTAGAGTTTTTAAAACTATTTTGATTTTGATTGTTATTACCGATTATCATTATTCATCATCACCACTTCTATTTTTAAATTGTAGAGTAATTGGTGTTCCAGTAAAATCAAAGTTTTCTCTTATTTTGTTTTCTAAGTATCTTTCATAAGAGAAGTGAACTAGTCCTTTATTGTTAACTCTAAAAGTAAATTTTGGTGGTTTGGTACCTGTTTGTGATGTGAAATAGATTTTTAAACGTTTTCCTTTATATGAAGGAGGTAAGTTTAATTGATAAGCATCTAGGATTACATTATTGATGATACTTGTTTTTATTTCACGTTTGATGTTTTCTGCAACTTTTATTACTTCAGGCATTAGTGTATGAATTCTTTTTTTTGTAAGGGCAGATAAGTAAACGATAGGAGCATAGGTTGCGAACTGAAATTCAGCACGCATTAATTTTTCAAATTCTTGAATTGTTGTGTCTGTAACAGTGTCCCATTTGTTTACAACAAAGATTAATCCTTTTCCTCGTTCAATAGCATATCCAGCGATGTGTTTATCATGTTCTTTGATTCCTTCTTCAGCATTTATGACAACTAAACAGATATCACTTCGATCAATTGCTTTAAGAGAACGAAGGAGACTATATTTTTCGATTGATTCAAAAACTTTACCTTTTTTTCGCATTCCGGCTGTATCAATTAGTACGTATTCTTCGTTGTGATATTTTAGTACTGAGTCAATTGAGTCTCTAGTAGTACCAGCAATATTTGAAACAACTACACGTTCTTCGTTTAACATTGCGTTCATTAAACTACTTTTTCCAACGTTAGGTCTACCAATAATACAAAATTTTAGTCTTTCATCAAGTTTTTCTTCTTGTTCATAAAAGCCATCAGTAATTGTGTCCATTAATTCAACGTAGCCAGTATTATGAATACTACTGATTGGAATGTATGTATCAAATCCTAGTTCATAAAAGTCATAGATGTTATCTTGTGCATCTTTTACATCCATTTTGTTTATAGCGACAATTACTCGTTTATTTGATTTACGTAAGATATCTCTTACAATTAGATCATTATGAGTTAATCCTTCTTTTCCGTCAACGATAAATACAACAACGTCAGCATCTTTGATTGCGATTTCTGCTTGCATTTTAATTTCATCATTAAAAGTCATTTTTGTAGCGTCGATACCACCTGTATCAACTAAATAAAATTTTTTCTTATTATATATTGCTTCTTGATAGATTCTGTCTCTTGTTACACCAGGTATGTCTTCGATGATAGAAACCTTTTTTCCAACTATTTTGTTGAAAAGTGTACTTTTTCCAACATTTGGTCTTCCAACTAAAGCAACTGTAGGCATAGACATAGTATCCCCTCCAATTCAGATGTATTATATCATATTATTGTAAAGTTTCAAAGAAAATTTAGTTTCTTTTTCTAAGTTGTTTATTTATGTGGTATACTTTTTTTAGGATGGTGATTAAATGAATAGTGAAGATAAAATAAAAAAACAAGTTGAATGGTATGATAATCCTAATGTAATAACTAGTTTTATAATTGGTCTTATTGCTTTGATTGTAATTCTTAGTCAAAGTTTTGCCATTAATAATCATTTGAGTGCAAGTGAAATATTAAGTAGTATTTTAAATCATAATATTGTTTATTTACTTATGTGTATTTATTTTGTAGCATTAAAGACTAAGTATGGAAAAAGATATTTTGATTTTTTAAATATTTTTGTAATTGTGTTACATATGCTTACGGCAATTACTTCATTACTTACACTTTTCCAATCCTTTGGATTAGGAAGTTTGCTTGGTTTAGCAATTGATTTGGTGATTTTAATTTATATGATTCATACGTTTTTACGTAGTACAAGAATGTGGAAGAGTATGGGGCTAAATAAATCGCCATTTAATGAGATTAGTAATAGCACGTATTTTAATAGTATTTTGGTTTTGGCTGTTACGTTATTGGCAGTTAATTTGATTTCAACAACTAGTTTTGATGGGACCGTGTTAACTTTAATGGATACGGCGTATACTATTTTATTTACTAGATATATTTTCTTATATGGTGATTTTTTAGCGAGAAAAAATAGTGTTATTAGTGAATGCTTAATTAATGTTAAGGAAGTCGTTACTCAGAAGGTTGATGATTTTGTTGAAAAACATGATTTGGAAGAAAAACTAGATGATGCTAAGGAAAAGGTTGAAGAAATTACTGAGGATATTAAAGAAAAAGTAATTGATATTAAGGAAAATATTTCTGATAAGATTGAAGATAGTGGAATTGATGAGAAGATTGATTCTGTAAAAGATGCAGTTAGTAATCTTACTGATGAGATAAAAGAAGAATTAATTGAATTAAAGGATGATATTGAAGAAAAAATAGAGGATGAAGTTGTTAATAAAAAGAAAACAGAGATTACGGATAAAGCAGTTTCAACAATAAAAAAGAGTAGCAAACCTAATAATGAGATAACTAGTAGAAAGAAGAATACTAAAAAGATATTTAAGAAAGATGATAATATAAAGAAGGGGAATAAGTAATTATGAATATGTTTGAAGAAATTGAAGCACTTAAGGCAGAATTACCTCGGGCTAATAATATTAGTAAGGAAATAAGTAAACTTAAACTTAATTTTTATCAAATTTTTGCGGTCTTTGTTTATTTTATTGTATTTTGTTTGGGAATAATTTTTGGTAATTTGTTTCCAGCATGTGGTACTAGTTCAACTTTATATGCTGGTACTTGTCTTACGACAGAGTTTAATATTTCGTTGATGTTATTTATTTGGTTTAGTGGATTAGTGGTATGTGTATTTATTTATGCTATGGGACATATTATTAGTTTACTGACTGATATTAATAAAAAATTGAAGTAGATTTTAAAGAAGGGATTTTGTTTCTTCTTTTTAAATGGAGTTTTATAATCAGTTGATGATAAAAAAGGTGAAAATGTATTGATATTGCTTGCATTTGTCTATAAAGTATGATAATTTTAATATGTAAGCATAACAAATGCTTAATTAAAAATAGGGAGGTAAATTTAATATGAAAAAAGTTGAATTAGTAGAAGCAGTTGCTACAGCTGCAGGATTAACTAAGGCTGATGCTACTAAGGCTATCGATGCTACTTTCGCTGCTATTACAGAAGCACTAGTAAAGGGAGATAAAGTACCACTAGTTGGTTTCGGAACTTTTGCTGTTTCTGAAAGAGCCGCTCGTGAAGGACGTAATCCAAGAACTGGAGAAGTTGTTAAGATCGAAGCTAGAAAAGCTGTTACTTTTAAAGCTGGTACAGCATTAAAAGACGCTGTAAACTAATATTAAATTTAGTTAAAAAAGAACCTAAAATTAGGTTCTTTTCTTTAGGTATGATATAATATAACTAGGAGTAAAACTAGATATACAAGGTGGTGATAATATGTTAGAAGTTGCTTATGCATTAGTTGAAGAAATTACTTCTCGAGGTTTTAAAGCATATATAGTAGGTGGATTTGTTCGTGACTATATTTTAGGTATTGATTCTAATGATATTGATATAACAACAAGTGCTACTCCAAAAGAGATAAAAGAGATCTTTGAGGATAGTTGTTTGCCGAGTGAAGATTATGGTTCGGTTACAGTTATAATGAAAGGTATTAGGTTTGAGATTACAACATTTAGAAAAGAGATAGGATATGTTGATAATAGAAGACCAGCAGAAATTAAATATATTGATGATTTGTATGAAGATTTGTTAAGAAGAGATTTTACTATTAATACTATTTGTATGGATGGTAAAGGGGAAATTGTTGATTTATTAGATGGAAGAAAAGATATAGAGGAGAGAGTTATTAAAACTGTTGGATATGCAAAAGAAAGATTTGAAGAAGATACTTTGCGTATTTTAAGAGCAGTTCGATTTGCGACAATACTTGATTTTAGATTAGATAGAGATGTTATTGATGCAATTAAAGAAACTAGACATTTACTTTCAAATTTATCTTTAAATCGTAAGAGAGAAGAGTTAGACAAAATCTTTTCTAGTCCCAATGCGGCTAAAGGGATTGAACTTTTGTTGGCGTTAGGTCTTGATAAGTATTTAGGGTTAGATAATTTACCTAAGGTTACATGTACTACGAGTTTGATTGGTGTATGGACAGTACTTGATGTTTTGGATAAATATCCATTTTCTAGTAATGAAAGAGAATTAATTATGTCGGTTAAAGAAGCACTAGAACATAATAATTTGGATCCATGTGTGTTATACAAATATGGACTATATGCTAATAGTGTTGCTGGAGAAATAAAAGGTTTAGATATAAAAAATATTACGGAATCATATAATAATTTAGTAATTCAGTCTAGGAAAGATATTAATGTTACTAGTGCTGATATTATGATGGTTCTTAATAAGGAACCTGGAAGATATTTAAAAGATATTTATAATGATATTGAGAAAGAAATTTTGTATCGAAGACTTAGTAATGAAAGAGAAAGAATTTTGGAATATATAGTTATGAAGTATAGATAGAAGTTCTATCTTTTTCTTTTAATTTATGATATTATATAGGCATTAATGGAGATGATATAATGAAAAGTTCGAAATTAATTGAGATATTTAAACAAGGTAATATGGTTATTCCCATATATTTTTTACAGCATTATAAAGAGTTTAAATTAACGATGGAAGAGTTTATTTTTTTGATGTATTTATATAATTTAGGAAATAAATTTTTATTTGATCCAGAGAGATTTAGTCGAGATTTAAATATTGAAATGATGGAGGTTATGGAATATATAGGGTTACTTACTGATAAACATTTTATTAGAGTAGAGGTATTAAAAAATGAAAAGGGTTTAATGGAAGAAGTTGTAATTCTTGATGAGTTTTATAATAGGCTTTCACTTATTGCGATAGATGAGGTTAATAGTACTTCTAATAGTGATAATTCGAATATTTTTGAAATTATTGAGAAGGAATTTGGAAGAACTCTTAGTCCAATTGAATATGAGATTATTAAGGCATGGCTTGATGGCGGATTTAGTGAAGAATTGATTAAGGAAGCCATTAAGGAGGCAACTTTGAATAATGTTTCTAATTTAAGATATATTGATAAGATATTATTTGAATGGGGAAAGGCTGGAATTAAAACTGCTGCAGATGTGGAAAAAAATAAGAAAAAGAGAAATGAATCGCGTAATAAACAAGATGAAAATATTGATTTAGATATAATTGATTATAATTGGTTTGATGACGATGATGAATAGAATTGAAGAGTATTTAGATTTATTATTTCCAGATCCGCAGTGTGAATTAGTTTACCATACTGATTATGAATTATTAATTGCGATTATGCTTAGTGCACAATCAACTGATAAAAGAGTTAATATGGTTACATCAGTTATATTTGAAAAATATCCGACATTAGAAGCATTAAAGGATGCTAGTTTGGATGATTTAGAGGTTATAATTAGACCAGTTGGTTCTTTTAGAAAGAAATCTTGTTATACAAAGGAAATTGCTCGTTTATTAGTAGATGATTATGGTGGAGTAGTACCGACTGATAGGGATGAGTTGATGAAGTTTCCTGGGATTGGACGAAAGACTGTAAATGTTTTCTTAAGTGAGTTTTATAATTATCCGGCTATTGCGGTTGATACACATGTAGAAAGAGTTTCTAAGAGATTAAAATTGGTTACTAAAAATGATGATGTTTTGAAGATAGAACAGAAATTAATGAAAAAGTTTGATAAATCTGTATGGGCTAAGCGACATTTGCAATTAGTCTTATTTGGAAGATATTATTGTAAAGCGGTTAAACCAGAATGTAGTAATTGTCAGTTAAAAGATATTTGTGCAGAAAAAAAGAAGAATCTTCTTTGATGAAGATTGCTTCTTTTTTTACGATTCAGGCGATTCTGATGGTGTTGGAGAGGACGAAGGAGTTGGAGTAGGACTTGGTGTTGGTTCTTCTTCTTCTTCGACTTCTTCTTTTAATTCATAGATGGCGGCTTCACTTTGAATTCCGCTATATGATTTATAAGTAGCAATTACTTTATATGTATCATATGGTGAAGTTGTTTCAAACGAATAATATGTTTTATCTGTCCAATCGAGTAGAACGCCATTTTTATAAATGTTGTAACCGAGTTTTCCATATTCTTCTTTTGCTTGTGAACTTGGTGATACGGCTTTCCAACTTAGTGAAACTTTTTTAGTTGAAGCGTTGTATGTTGCTTTGAAGTTTGATGGTGCCTCTAATGGTGCTTCATCATATTCAGTTGGAACATAATTTTTCTTAAATAATTCATAAACAACATTTTGTGTTGAAGATGTTGCGAGTTTTGCAGGATCAGATCCAGCGGCAACGGCAACTTCAACGACACTTGAAGGTTGTTTGAATGCGGTTCTATTTGATTCCATAGCACCTTGTTTAATTAAGGCGTTGAAGATTTGGTCTTTTCTTCTAGAATCTGGGAAGTTATGTAAACAGTATGTTGAATCGATTTCGTCGTATCCATACCACATTGCGACTGCGGTTTTTGATGAGTATCCAACTGCCCAAGAATCTCTAATGGCATCATCTGGTAAATTGTATTTTTGCATTGTAGCGGTATCATAGTTTGTTGTTCCTGTTTTGACAGCAACATTTTTTGGAGTACCACCATTTAGGGCAACATCTTGAAGAACATCTGTAATCATATAAGCAGTAGCATCAGACATTGCTTTTCTTTTTATAATATAATTATCTTCACTGTATTCTTTTTCTTCTCCAGTAGCACGATAAACAATTTTTGTAACACTATATGGTTCGTTATAATATCCACCATTAGCAAAGGCTGAATATGCTGCGGCCATTTCTAATGGGTTGGTTCCTGTGAAGGCTCCGATTGAATGTGCTTCATGGGCTTTTCCACCGGATAATTCTGGGGTAATACCTAAGTTAGTTGCAAATTCAACTATCTTTTTATTATCTACTTGTTGGAAGGCTTTTAAAGCAGGAATATTACGAGAAGTAGCAAGGGCTCTTCTTAAGGTGATAATTCCATAGTATCCACCATCCCAGTTTTTAATGGATTGACCGTTTGAGTATGTGTATTGTGAATCATCAAATAGGGTGTATGTTGACCAATTGTTGTATTCTATTCCTGGTCCGTAGTCAAAGATTGGTTTTGCGGTTGAACCTGGTTGTCTAGTTATATCTGTTGCGTAGTTATATTGCCGTAGACCGGTTGTTGTTCTATCACCAATTGGACGACCATTTCCGATTGCTAGAATTTTTCCAGTTTCTACATCTAGAACTGCTACACCACATTGAACAACATCATTTATCCATGTGTATGCTTCTCCATTTAAAACACTATTTACAGCGTCTTGCTTTGTTCTATCTAGGTTTGTATATACTTTTAGTGATGTTTTATATGGGTTAACTCCATATTTATCGATTACTTCTTGTACTACTGTATCAATGTATCCTTGATAAATGTCTGTTGTTTGAGTGGCACTTGAAGTTAGCGATTCTACTGGAATACTTGCTGCAATTTCTCTTTCTTCAGCAGTGATATATCCATGACGTTCCATCAAATATAAAACCACATCACGTCTTTTTTCTGCATTATCAGGATTTACGTTTGGTCTATAGTAGTTTGGAGATTTAAACATTCCAGCAATAATTGCAGCCTCACTTAAATTAAGTTCACTTACATCTTTTCCAAAATATACTTCACTTGCCTCAGCAACTCCGTAGATGTTTCCACCTAAGAAGTGGTTATTAACATAAAATTCAATAATTTCTTGTTTTGTATATTTTTTTTCTAGTTTAAAAATTGCGATGTAAATATCTGTGAATTTACGGGCAATACCTTCTAAGTTTAGTCCTGATGCAATATCTCCATCTTCATCACGGGAGAAAGTGTTTTTTGCAACTTGCATTGTTAGAGTTGAAGCACCACCGGCATCGTCATTTCCAAGTACTTGTCCGATTGCGGCTTTAATAAAACGAGGAGCATCAAAACCATTGTGCTGGAAGAATCTTGAATCTTCTGTTGCGATGATGGCATCAACTAAAACTTCTGGTAAATCTTCATATTTGATTTTGGTTCTTTGTTCTTCACCGAGTTTTTTGAAAATGTTTCCATCTTTGTCATATAAAACGGTGGTTTCTGTTGTTTGAAGACCTTTTTCTTTTTCATCAAATTGTGGGTCAGCAATACTTTTTACGTATAAGAAGAATGCACCGAAAGCAATAATTGCTAAAATACCTAATGTTAAGAAGAAAATGATTAAACCGTTTATTAATTTTCTCCTTTTTGCGGTAGTTTTTGCTTTTCTAAGAAGTAGTCCTAAACCAATAATTATGGCAGAACCAACGGTTGCTATGGCAGCAAACTCAATTCCCAGTACGATATATACAATTATGATTGCTAATATTAACGCGGCTAAGGCTGCGATACGCATTTGATTATCTTGTTTAGTGCTTCTAGGGGATACGCGTCTTTTTACTTTTGCTGAGTTGTTGTTAACACTAGAACTCTTTTCAGGAACGCGTTTTTTTATGCGTGTTTTGGTTTTCTTTTTTCCTTTTACTTCTTTTTGCATTTTATTTACCTCCAATTAAGTTATCAACAATTTTTAAATAATCAATTCTTGGCCTATAACCGTCTTTTATTAAATAGGCATTCTGTCTAAAAAAATCTAGAGGAATTGATTTTCGTTCTGTACCAGTTAGAAAGTCTATAAATGTTTTTGCTGGTAACAGGTATGTTTCATTTAATGTTGTAAATCGAACAATTAAAAAGGCAATTCCTTGATGACGTTCGATATTTTTTAAATGTTCAATTTGATGTGGATGAATGTTTGTAAGAGCAAATGCTGTTGAACTCTTTGTTTCCTTTGCTTCAAAATCAATGTAGTAGCCTTTATATAATCCATTGTAATCTGTTGTTGATGGAGTTGTAAAAAAACCTTCTTTAATCATTGCTTTGTCGCGAGAAGGGTAATCCACTTTAGTAATTTTTATAGGTGTAGGTTTTTTATGTATATAAGCCTTGTCAATTTCACGATAATATTCATTAGAAATGTTTAGTTCGTTTTCTAAGGTCATACCACGATTCTTATGAGTACTTATACCAAACTGCGATGTTTTTTTTATTCCGTTTGGGTAGTTCATCTAATCACCTATGTTTTATTATACTATATGTGGTTAGAAAATTCCATAAGTTTGTATTTATTTTCATGTGAAAATTTTCACTAAGAGTGTCGAATTTATGATTTTTGAAAGTTATTGTATTATGATTGTTTTAGGTGATTAATTATGAATAATTTTGAAGTTATGGTTGTATTATCTAAAATGCTTGGTTATACTAGAAGAATATCAATTGGGTCTAGAGTGCATTATATAAACGAGGCTTTAGCAATTGACAAAAAAGACCATTAATGTGATAATATATACTATAAGGGATTGGTGATAAAATGTATCAAAATAAGATTTCACTTATGCCACAAGATATCCTAAAGAAAGAGTTTAAGATTGATACTCGAGGATATCGTTTGAAAGAAGTTGATCAATTTTTAGATGTTATCATTGATGATTATGAGCAATTTTTAAATATGATCAATACTTTAGAGAAAGAGAAGGCTGATTTAATGGCTGAAATTATGTCATTGAAACAGGAACTTCGTAATTCAAAATTAAGTATGGAAGTTGTTAAAAACAATGCTGATAATTCTGATGTTACTAATGTTGATATTATGCGTAGATTGTCACAACTTGAAAAAATGGTATATGGATTAAAATCAAAGAATGAAGAGGAAGAATAATATATAGACAAACGCTGGGGCTCTTGAGGCCCTTGAGGAAAGTCCATGCTCTCACAGGCTGAGATGTCTGTAGTGTTCGTGCCTAGGGAATAAATAACCTAGGGTAGTTTTAACTAACGGCGGAGATGAACCTAAGTTTTAATATGGTTCTATCTGTAAAGTGCCACAGTGACGAATCTTTTGGAAACAAAAGAGTGAAACGAGGTAAACCCCGCGAGAGAGAAATCCAAATTTGGTAGGAGAGTCTTAACGAAGGAATCAAACGGAGTTAAGGACTGGGTAACCGGTAGATAAATGTTTGTCGCTTAGGAAACTAGGAACAAAACATGGCTTATTTATATTATTTTTATTAAAATGGTGAGGTGTTTATGAAGGAATTAGGAGAGTATTTGAGGCGTACTAGAGTCGCTAATGGTGTTAGTATTGCTGAGGCAGCGGAAGATTTAGACCTAACTACATCTCATATTGAAAATATAGAAAGTGGGAATGTTAGAGCCTTTAAAGATGTTTATAGTTTAAAAGAACAAATTAAGCATTACGCTAAGTATTTGGGACTTGACCCAGAAAAAATAGTTGATGAATTTAATGGTTTTTTATTTGAACATACGTCTAAAATATCGCTTGATGATATTAAGGTTGCACAAAAAAAGGTAGAAGAAAAAGAAAGAAAGACTCGATCTCCTTATACAATAGAGTATAAGAAAAAAATTTCTTTGTGGGTTATTGTGGGAGCAATCGTTGGTTTTTTACTTTTGATTTTGGTGATTTATCTTATTGTAAGTAATGCGAATAAGGCTCCGACACAGGTAGAAGAGTTAAAGCCATATGGTAGAAGGGAGTGTATTTATGAATTTACCTACTAAACTTACTGTTCTTAGATTGATATTATCGCTTTTAATCATTGTGTTATTATGTTTTCCATTTTATTCTGTAGGGTTACAATTTCCTACATTTGATATTAATGGAGTGATGTTTGAATCACAATATGTTATAGCAGGTGTTATTTTTGTTATAGCAAGTTTGACAGATTGGTTAGATGGATATTTGGCTCGTAAGAACAATCAAATTACTGATACTGGAAAAATGTTAGATGCTATTGCTGATAAAGTTTTAGTTAATTCAGTATTAATTATTTTGGCTGCTCATGGATATATTCATGAGATTGTTCCAGTAATTATTGTACTTCGTGATATTGTTGTTAATGCAATTAAGATGGAAGCTGCTGGAAAAGGAAAAGTTGTTGCTGCTATTGGTTCTGGAAAATTAAAAACTGCGACATTGATGGTTGGAACAACATTGGCTTTGTTCTGTAATGAACCTTTTGAACAATTAGGAATTTATGTTGATGATATATTATTGTTTATTGCTTGTATTTTATCAATTGTGTCTGCTGTTCAATACTTTAATATTAATAAAGAGTTAATTTTTCCTAAAAAAGAAAAAGCAAATTAAGATAATTTAATAGTAATTAGTAATGAAAAACTTCTTTTTAATAGGAAGTTTTTTGTTTTTATGGGAAAAAATGGGTTGAATTTTAATAAAACAATTGTTCGAAAAGGTATTGATTTTGGTTTAATTATAGGTTACAATGTTATTGTAAGTTATTTATTAGGAGGAAATATGAAAACAGTAGTAAGTGATAAGGATAAAGATAAGGCATTAGAACAAGTATTAAGTGATATTGAGAAACAGTTTGGAAAAGGGTCTATTATGAAACTTGGAGAAAGTCAACATACTAAGGTTGATGTTTGTTCTAGTGGATGTCTTTCATTAGATATAGCACTTGGTGTTGGGGGATATCCTAGAGGAAGGATTATTGAAATTTATGGACCTGAATCAAGTGGAAAAACTACATTTGCATTACAAGCGATTGCAGAACATCAAAAGTTAGGTGGGAGAGCGGCTTTTATTGACGCGGAACATGCATTAGATCCTGTCTATGCTGAAAGACTAGGTGTAGATATTGATGAACTTTTATTGTCACAACCAGATACAGGGGAACAGGCGTTGGAAATTTGTGAGGCATTAGTTAGAAGTGAGGCTGTAAGCATCATTGTTATTGATTCAGTTGCGGCATTAGTTCCACAAGCAGAAATTGACGGTGAGATGGGAGATTCTCATGTTGGATTACAGGCAAGACTTATGTCACAAGCGTTGAGAAAATTATCAGGAACAATTAATAAAACGAAAACAACTTGTATTTTTATTAATCAATTACGTGAAAAAGTTGGGGTATTATTTGGAAATCCAGAAACTACTCCGGGTGGTAGGGCATTAAAGTTCTATTCAACAATTAGATTAGATATTCGTCGTAATGAGCAATTAAAAATGGGTGAGGGAATTGTTGGTAATAAAACAACCATTAAAGTTGTAAAAAATAAAGTTGCTCCACCATTTAAAACGGCAACTGTTGATATTATGTATGGTGAAGGTGTTTCAAGAGAAGGAGAAATTATCGATTTAGCCGCTGATGCTGGCATTGTTGAAAAAACTGGGGCTTGGTATTCATATCAAGGTGAGAAACTTGGCCAAGGAAAAGAAAATGTTAAACTACTTTTGAAAGATACACCTGAATTAAGAGATGAAATAGAGCAAAAAGTTCGAGAGTATTACGATATTGCTTTAGAGAAGAATGAGGAGACAAAGGAATCAAAAGAAACTAAGGCTTCCGCAAAAGACAAATAGTTGTCTTTTCTTTTATTTAGAGACATATTCTTTCTTAGGAGGAGTTATGAAGAAATTAAATGAGTTGGTTGATTGTTCATATGCGATAGATATTTGTGGAGTTGTAGATGATTCAAGAAATGTTAAAAATGGATATTTGTTTGTTGCAACTAAAGGATATTATGTTGACCATTTTGATTATATTGATGATGCCATTAATAATGGAGCGGTAGCAATTGTTTGTGATCGAGAAATTGATGTTGATACACCTGTTGTTATTGTTGAAAAAATTAATGATTGTTATATAGATATTTGTAGTGAATTTTATGATGTTAGGCCTGATGATTTTAATTTGATAGGTGTGACTGGAACTGATGGGAAAACAACAACAACGACGGTGATTTATCAATTGCTTAGTAGGATAGAGAAAATTGCTTGTGTTGGTACAAATGGTGTTTTAATGAGGAATAAGTTTTTTCATACTAATAATACAACGCCTTGCGTTTCTGAGTTATTTGAAGATTTAGGTGTCATAAAAAAGAATGGGTGTAAAAACATTGTAATGGAAGTGTCAAGTGAAGCGTTACTTCATGATCGATTAAAAACTTTTAAATATGATGTTGTTGCTTTTACAAATATTACTGAGGATCATTTGAATGTGCATAAGACTGTTGAAAATTATCGAAATTGTAAATTTAAATTACTTGATTTAGTAAAGGATGATGGTATTGTTGTTGTTAATGGTGATGATGAAAATTGTCAAATGATTGACAGAAATAATTTGTATAGTGTTGGTTTTTCTAATGGTAATGATTTTGTAATATCTGATGTAAACAAAATGTCTAAATTTGTCAATTTTTCTGTTGTTTACAATGGGCATTCTTATAGTATTAAAAGTCCATTATTAGGGATGTATAATGTTTATAATGTGGCAATTGCTTTTGCGATTTGTTTTTTGAAGGGTATTTCTGTTGAAGTAATTATTGATGGAATTAGTAAATTAGAGCCAATTAGTGGAAGAAGAGAATATCTTGATTTTGGACAAGATTTTGATATTATTTTGGATTATGCACATACTTATAATGGAATTAAGTGTATCCTTGATAGTGTTAGTGATTATAAAAAGATAATTACAGTAACGGGAGCAGCCGGTGGTCGAGAAAAAGAAAAAAGATCTAAAATTGGAAAAATAGTTTTGGAAAAAAGTGATGTAACAATATTTACGATGGATGATCCAAGATATGAAAATGTTGATGTAATAATTAATCAAATGGTTTCTGATAGTGATAAAGATTATATTAGAATTATTGATAGAGAAAAAGCAATTTATAAGGCGTTTGATTTAGCAGATCAAGATAGTGTTGTATTGATTCTTGGTAAGGGAAGAGATAATTATATGGCCATTGAAGATAGGAAAGAACCATATTGTGATTATGATGTTATAAAAAAATATTTTGAGAAATAAAGGCTTTAATTTAAAGCTTTTTTCTTTTCCTTGACATCATTAAAAAATAAAATTACAATAGAATTAGATTATAGTTTTTATAGACTAATCTAGATGGAGGAATATTATGAATGAAACAATGTTCTCCATTTTACTTGTAGCCATTGGCTTACTAATCGGTTTTATTATAGCTTTTGCTATAAATAGTTTAAGAGTTACAAAGGCATCTAAAGAGGCTGAAGCAATGATTGCTCAAGCGAAAAAAGATATTGAAAAGGCTAAGAGAGATGCTGCTATTGAACAAAAGGAAGAAGCTCATAAATTAAAAATGGATTTAGATAAGGAAATTCGTGAAAGAAAGGAAGAATTGAAAGAGTCTGAAAATAGATTATTACAACGTGAAGCAAGTATTGATAAACGTGATGAAATGTATCAAAAACGTGAACTTGCTTTAGATGAAAGAGAAGAAAAACTTTCTGAACGCCAAGTTGAAATCCAAAACGAAAAAGGTAAAGTGGAGGAAATCAAAAAAGAACAACTAGAACTACTTGAAAAGATTTCAGGATTTAGTAAGGATAAGGCTCGTGAACTTGTAATGAGTCAAGTTAGAGAAAACATGAGCAAAGAAATTACTGAATATATCCATGAAAGAGAAAATGAAGCAAAATTACAGGCAGATAAAGTTGCAAGGGAATATATTGTAAGTTCTATGCAAAGATATGCTGCTGATATTGCTAATGACCAAACTGTTACGGTTGTTGATTTGCCTACAGATGAGATGAAAGGTCGAATTATTGGGCGTGAAGGTCGAAATATTCGAACAATTGAGGCAATTACAGGAGTGGATTTAATTATTGATGATACACCAGAAGCGGTAGTGTTATCTAGTTTTGATCCTTTGAGAAGAGAAATTGCTAGAATTACGCTTGAAAGTTTAATTAAGGATGGAAGAATTCATCCAACGAGAATTGAAGAATTATATGATAAAGTATGTAAAGATATTAAGCAAAAGATTGTTGAATATGGTCAGGAGGCTATTTTTGAAGTTGGTTTAACTAGATTTGATCCAGCATTGGTTGAGATAATTGGAAAACTTCATTTTAGAACAAGTTATGGCCAAAATGCTTTACAACATTCTGTAGAGGTAGCACTGCTTGCGGGACTTATTGCTGGAGAACTTGGAGAAAATGTTAATCTAGCAAAAAGAGCAGGATTGTTGCATGATATTGGTAAGGCAATTGATCATGAGATTGAAGGTAGCCATGTCGAAATAGGTGTTGATTTAGCAAGAAAATATCGTGAAGATGAAATAGTTATTAATTCAATTGCTTCACATCATGGAGATACTGCTGCTAATAGTGTTATTGCTACTATTGTGGCAATTGCTGATGCACTTTCAGCGTCTCGTCCTGGTGCTCGTAATGATTCTTTGGAAAACTATATTAATAGACTTTCACAATTAGAAGAAGTTGGAAATGAAATTAAAGGTGTTGAAAAGACTTATGCGGTTCAAGCGGGGCGTGAATTAAGAGTTATTGTTAAACCTGAAGAGGTTGATGATTTAGAGGCTCATAAGATTGCAAGAGAAGTAAAAGAAAAGATTGAAGCAACAATGAAATATCCAGGAACAATTAAAATTACAGTTGTTCGTGAAACAAGAGCGCAAGAAGAAGCGAAATAATAAGTGCTTCTTTTTATGTGGAAAAAAGCGTAATTTTATCGAATAATATAGTAGGAGGTGAAAGATGAATTTCAAAAGTCGACTATATTTATTCTGGAAAATTGGTGAATGTGTTTTTAAGAAACAAAATTGTTTTGATAATGTTGTTTCTAAGTATTCTAATCTATTAATATATAAGTTTGGTATGAGCGATACTTTTTCTATAAAAAATATTAATTATATGAAAAAGTTTTATTGTAGTTTTCCAATATATTTTAAAGATTTAGATACACTTTCATTTGAACATTATAAGTTACTTGTTGATATAAATGAGAAGAGTGAACGTTATTTTTATTTTAGAGTAGCGTTATTTTGTCGAAGCAACATTTTAGAATTACAGGAACTTATTAATGAAGAGGTTTATTATTTTATATAAAAAGATAGCAACTAGTTATTTTGGTTGCTATCTCTTTTTATATCTAATATTATTGGTAGGATTATTGGTTTTCTACCTGTTAAATTGTAGATGAATGGATATAGACTGTCTGTTAAGTCATTTTTTAAATTAGCAAAATTTGATTTTGGATCTTGTAGAGAGGCTCTGACTGAACTTTCTGCTTTGGATTCAATTTTATGAATTAATTCTTCATTTTCATTTACTAAGATAAAACCACGAGTTGTGATATTTGGCTTAATTAGTAATTCACGTTTTTTCATATCAACGTTGATTATTACTACTAGGATTCCGTCGTTTGCCATGATCTTACGATCTTTTATAACGGCACTTCCTATTTCACCAATTCTGTTTCCATCTACATAAATATCGGCTCCTGGTTTACTTTCACCTTTAGTGATGACGTGATCTTTTAGATTTAGTGTATCACCATTTTTTAGGATAAAAGTATTTTCTTTAGGAATTCCGCAGTTTATTCCAATATCGGCTTGTTTTTTCAACATTCTATAGTCGCCGTGGAATGGCATCAAGTATTTTGGTTTTAGTAGACGTATCATTAATTTTACTTCTTCTTCGTTGGCATGCCCTGATGTATGAAGATCTGATAGTGAAGTGTTTGTGTATACTTTGACACCTTTTAAATATAGTTTATTAACAATTTTTGAAATACTTAAAGCATTTCCAGGAATGGCACTTGATGAGAAAATTACGACATCATCTGGTCTTAATTTAATTTGTTTGTGTGTTCCATTAGAAATACGTGATAAAGCGGCTAATGGTTCTCCTTGGCTTCCTGTACATAATAATGTAACTTCGTTTGGTTTTAAATTATTTGCTTCTTCTGGTGAGATTAGTAGTTCTTTATGATCGATGTATCCACCATTTATTGAGATATTAATATTATTTTCCATACTTCTTCCGAAGATACATATTTTTCTGTTATGTTTATAACATGTTTCAAAGATGTGTTTTACACGATAAATATTTGATGCAAATGTTGCGATTATTATTCGATTGTTTTTACATTTATCAAACATTTCTCCTAAAGTTTCATCAACTACGGATTCACTATTTGAGAATCCTTCGTTTAAAGCGTTTGTAGAATCGCCAATCATTAGATCAACACCTTCTTCTCCAAGACAAGCCATTTTATATAGGTCTGCCATTGGCCCTATTGGTGTTAAATCAAATTTGTAATCTCCTGTAGTACAAATTCTACCATCAGGTGTTTTAATACTAATTCCATGTGAATCTGGAATTGAGTGAGTTGTTCTAAAAAATTCAATTTCTATTTCTTTGAATTTTAGTCTAGTATTTTCGGTATAGACAAATAGATTGTCATATCTAATATTACGGTCTTGTAGTTTTACAGCAATTAACTCTTTCGCATGATTTGGAGCATAGATGGCAGGAATATTAATACTTTGTAGTAAGAATGGTATTCCACCAATATGATCTTCATGACCATGAGTTATTAATAAGGCTTTAATTTTATCTTCATTTTCTTTTAAAAATGTAAAATCTGGTAAAACGTAGTCAACTCCCATAAGTTCACTTTCTGGGAAACTAACACCGGCATCAATAATAACAATTGCGTCTTTATGCATTACACAATACATATTTTTTCCGACTTCTCCTAAACCACCTAAAACAACTATTTTTGTTTCATTGGTTTCTTGGTTATTCATAATAACTCCTTTCTTTTTGTTTATATAAAGAACTAACTATGAAATTATACTATATTTTTTTTGATTTGTCTAGGTGGGAAATGTTTTGGTTTTAGATAGTATTTATGCTATAATTGGTATGGGTGATATAAATGGGATTATTTAGTAAAATTAAAAGTATGTTTCAAAAACAAGAAACGAATACTGAAGAAATAGATGTTAAAAAGCAGGGAATAGAAGTTGTTGATGATACGGATAAGGGAGTATCTTTGATAACTGAGAGTGTTGAAAATAAAGAAAAGGCGCAAGTAGAAGTAAAAAATAATAATGTTAAGGTTTATGAAAAAGGGTTGACTAAATCCAGACAAGGATTTGTTTCTAAGCTTGCTAATTTAACTAATAAGTATAAAAAAATTACTGATGAATATTTTGATGAGTTAGAAGAAATTTTAATTATGGCAGATATTGGAGTCAATACAGTAATGGATTTTATTGATAGGTTAAGAGAACGAGTTAGAGATGAAAAATTAGATGATCCAGAGATGCTTAAAGAAATTATTGTTGATGAATTATTTATTATTTATGTTAATGATTCAGTTTTAACAAGTAAAATTGCTTATAATGAAAATGGACTAACAGCAATATTATTTGTTGGAGTTAACGGAGTTGGGAAGACAACGACAATTGGAAAGATTGGGTATCAATTGAAAAATGAAGGTAAAAAGGTTTTACTTGTTGCAGCGGATACATTTAGAGCGGGAGCTACTGCTCAACTTAAAGAGTGGAGTGAAAGAATTGATGTTGGCTTCTATGGAAAAGAAGAGGGTGCTGATCCTTCAAGCGTTGTTTATGATGGATTGGTAAAGGCAAAGAATGAGAATTATGATGTTGTATTGATTGATACTGCTGGACGATTACAGAATAAAGTTAATTTGATGAAAGAATTAGAAAAAATGAATAAGGTTATTGATGGTCTAATTGACGGTGGTGCAAGTGAAACGCTTTTAGTAATTGATGCGACTACTGGACAAAACGGTATTAGCCAAGCAAAGGCTTTTAAGGAAATTACTAATATTACAGGAATTGTTTTAACTAAATTAGATGGTACGGCTAAAGGTGGAATTGTTTTGGCTATTAAGGAATCTATTGGAATTCCGGTTAAATATATTGGTCTTGGTGAAACGAAAGATGATTTGCAAGTGTTTGATATTGAAAAGTATATTTATGGATTATTTAAAGATATGATGTAAGGAGATAGTATGGGAAGAAAGAGTAAAACTGCTGATGCAGAAATAATTTCAGAAAAGGAAATAAAGGTGGAAGAGTCTAATACAAAGAATGCTAAGAAAGAACGCTCTTTAAATAAGACATCTAAATTATTAAAAGAAATGCCGGGTGAGGAGAAGTTTCAAGGAATTAGTAAGATAAATAGATTTAATATTTTATTTGTGGATTTACAAATTATATTTACTATTGTTACTGTAATATGTTTGATTTGGTATTTGTTCAATGCGAAAGTGTGGCATGTACTTCAATTTGTATTGGGAATTACAATGTTTATTATTGGATATAATAATCAAACTATTTATAATAGACCTAGGTTTGCTTGGGTTTACTATATAGTAGGTGCTGTTTTAATTATATTTGATATTTTGCTGTTACTAGGGGTGTAAGATGGAAGAAGTATTATACTTTAATGAGTTATATGATTTATATGGGGAGTTACTTACTGATAAGCAGAGAGCGTATTTTGAAGATTATTATTTTAATAATTTGAGTTTTTCTGAGATGGCTTTAAATTATAATGTAAGTAGAAACGCTATATTTAAACAGATTCATATTGTTACAGATAAGTTGAAGGAGTATGAAGAGATATTGAAGTTGTTAGAAAAAAGAAAAAGGTTTGAGGAAATTATTCAAAATATTTTAGATGAAGATTTGAAAGAAAAGTTGGAAGAGTTGATTTAGATAAGATGTTTGGTCTTATCTTTTTTCTTGTAAAATACTTTAAAAGAAGATATAATTGAATAGTATATGATAGGGTGAAAAGAATAAAAATTGGAAGGGGATAGTAATATGTTTGATAAGATAGTTTTTATTAGTGATCATGGAGCAACTATTAAGTTAAAAGATAGTGAAAATATTACTATGAATTTGATGAACCTTCACTTAGTATTTGAAGATGAGACGAAAAAGGTACTGGGAGAAGTTAATGATATAAATGGAGATACAGTTAGTGCTAGTTTTTTGGGTGAGATTGTAGGAGATAGATTTTTAGGCGGTACGATTAGAAAACCAAGATTAGATGCTAAGATTAGAGTAATTAATAAGGATGAAATTTTACTTATTACTGGTAAAGATGAAGCGGGTTATATGGCTCTTGGAACGACTCCTTTTTATGAGGGCATGCCTGTATATTTGGATGTTAATAACTTTTTTAGTGGACATTTTGCTATTATGGGTAATAGTGGTTCAGGTAAATCTTGCGGTATTTCGAGATTATTTCAAAATATGTTTAATGATAAAAGGCTTAATCCTTGTAATGCAAATATTATTATGATTGATTCTTCTGGTGAATATTATAATGCGTTTAGTAATTTGAATATGATTAGTGCGAATTATCATTATCGTTTTATTACAACGAATGAGAAGGATTCATCTAGTGATAAGTTACGAATTCCGATTTATTTACTTAATGAAGATGATTTGACTTTGTTATTACAGGCAACCTCTCATTCACAATTACCAATTATTGAAAGAATGAGAAAACTTGCTTTGGTATTTTCTCAGAAAGATATGAATGCTAATAATTATAAGAATCATTTGATTGCAAAGGCGATTATGACGATTTTATATACTAATGAGACCGCACCAAATAAAAGGAATGAAGTTTTTTCAGTGTTGGCTAGTTGTTCAACTCCACAATTTAATTTGGAGGCTGTGGTTCAAGGAATTGGTTATACAAGAAAGTTTAGAGAATGTTTCTTAATTGATAATAATGGTAACTTTTCTGAAAGTGTGTTGCTTACGGAGTATGTTTCATCATTTATTGATGATAAGTTGGATGCTTATGAACCTAAAGATGGTGTTTTTTACACATTAGATACTTTAGAGAAAGCACTTAACTTTACTTTAATTAGTGAAGGTTGGTTAAGAAATAGAAATACTTATGGTGATGCGGTTACATTAAAGGTTAGACTTCATTCGCTTATTATTAGTGATATGGCTAAATTTTTTGATGTTAGTGAATATATGACGGTTGATAAGTTCTTAAATGGTTTGGTTAATTCTAATGGGGTTAAGTATCAGTTTGTTAATATTAATTTGGATGATGTTGATGATGATTTTGCCAAAGTTATTACAAAGATTATATCAAGGTTGGTATTTGATTTTTCAAAGGGCCTTATTGAAAGAGCGAGTATACCTTTTCATATTGTTATTGAAGAAGCACATAGATATATTCAAAATGATAATGATAGATTTTTGATTGGGTATAATATTTTCGAAAGAATTGCTAAAGAAGGTCGAAAATATGGTGTTATTCTTGGTATTATTACGCAAAGACCTGTTGAACTTTCAGATACTGTTATTTCACAATGTTCTAACTTTTTAATATTTAAGATGAATCACCCTGTTGATGTTGAGTATATTCGAAAGATGGTTCCAAATATTAGTGATGAGATTGTTGAAAAGCAAAAGACATTACAATCGGGAACTTGTTTAGGTTTTGGTGGTGCTTTTAAAATTCCGATGATTGTTAGGATGGAAATGCCGAGTCCAGCGCCTTGGAGTGGTAACTGTGATGTTGTTTCATTCTGGGGTGGAGGGTCTGCTACTAGTGGGATGATGGCTCCACCTACTGCTAGTGCTATGAGTCAACCAATTTATGGTGGGGATATGCAAGGTGTAGCAAGTAGTCCGATTCCGGTAGTGGCAGAGGCTCCTAGTGAGATGAATAAAGAGATTAAACGGGATTCGTTAGTTGTGATGAATGTTGAAGATGATGCGGTTCCAGAGATGCATGCTGGAGAATTTGGATTAGTTACTTTGGATACAGCTGATGAAGTGAAGATTCCAACTACTGATACTGGTGTTAATTTAGTTAGTTTGTCTGGTGTTGGTAGTGCAACAAATGAGGTTTCAAATATGGGACTAAGTATTCCTAATGTTTCTAGTGGTGATGGGGCTAGTTTGTTAACTGGGGCGGCTACTGTTGAATTAAATACGGATACTGGTGTACCGCTTGTGAACTTTGTTAGTGAAAATGCTAAAACTGAGATGTCTGGTAATGATTTGGTTTTGTTTGGAAATCCGGTAAGTAGTAGTTTTGATGCAGATACTGGTTCTAATGTTGTGGGAATTAATTCTGTTCCAACGATTCCGTCTTTGGTAAATTCAAGTGGAAATGCGACTTCGAATAATGCTCCAGTTTCAAATATTACTGCTGCTCCTGAGGTAAATATTATGGGCGGTTTTACAAGTAGTAATCATAGCGAAGAAGAAGTTGTTACTGGTGGTGTAGATTTTGTTAATACTCCTGAACCAAGTGGCTTGAGTTCAAGTCAGGGGAGTATTCCGGCAATACCTAATTTGGTTAGTTTAGATACAAGTTCTTTAAGCAGTGAACCACAAAAGAGTTCTGAAGAATTAGCGAAGCAGTCTAAATTGAATGATACTTTTGGTAAACCTGATTTGATGGACTTTAATACTGGTGGGCAAATGATGAATGGAACATCATTTAATCCAATTAGTGATGTTGATGATAAAGGTAAAGGAAATGATGGATTTTCGTTTCCTAGTGGAATGACAATGGAGTCTTCAAATTCTGAGGATGAGCCGTTGCAGTTTAATGCGGGAACGTCATTAGTGTCTTTCTTGGATCAAATGTAGAAATAAGGCGTATGGTGAAGTACGTCTTTTTTTATTGTAAATTATAAGAAGAAAATAGTAGGATGATAGTGCGTGGAAATGTTGGTTTTTAAGTATTCTTTGTTTTTTTAATTGAAGTTTGTTATAATAAGAGATAGGTGATTAGAATGTTCGAAAATTTAGGAGAAAGATTACAGAATGCGCTTCATAAAATTAAAGGTTATGGTAAGATAACTGAGGATAATATATCTGATATGATGCGTGAAATACGTTTGGCTTTATTGGAGGCGGATGTTAATTATAAAGTAGTAAAAGAATTTACAAATACAGTTAAAGAAAAAGCACTTGGAGAAGAAGTTGCTAGTAGTATTAATCCTGGTGATTTGTTTGTTAAAATTGTTAAGGATGAATTAACTGAACTTTTAGGTGTAGAAAGTGTGCCGCTTAATACAAATGGAAATCCAGCTACGTTGATGTTGGTTGGGCTTCAAGGTTCTGGTAAAACTACAACTATTGGAAAATTGGCTAATTTTTTAAGAAAGAAACATAGTAAAAAACCGTTATTTGTGGCATGTGATGTTTACCGTCCCGCAGCAATTGAACAGTTAAAGCAATTAGGTAAGCAATTGAATATTGAAGTGTATGATGAGGGAAAGAGTGATCCTGTTAAAATTGCGCTTAATGGTATTAAATATGCTAAAGATAATGGCTATGATTATGTGTTAATTGATACAGCAGGTCGTTTACATATTGATGAAGAGCTAATGGATGAACTTGATAATATTAAGAATGAAGTTAATCCAGATGAAATATTATTAGTAATAGATTCAATGATGGGACAAGATGCAATTAATGTTATAACAGGTTTTAATGATAAGTTGCCACTTACAGGTGTAATTTTAACTAAGTTGGATGGTGATACTCGTGGTGGTGTCGCTTTATCTGTTAGACATTTAACTAATGTACCTATTAAGTTTATGGGTACATCTGAGAAGTTGGATGGTCTTGAACTATTCGATCCTGAGAGAATGGCAGGAAGAATCTTGGGAATGGGAGATATTGTTTCGCTTGTTGAAAAAGCAACTGAAGTAATTGATGAAAAAGAGGCGGAAAAAACTGCTAAAAAAATGCAACAAGGTAAGTTTGATTTAGAAGATTTCTTATCAACTATGAAACAAGTGAAAAAACTTGGTCCTTTAGAAAAACTTGTAAAAATGATTCCTGGTGCGCAAAAGATGGGATTGACGAATATTGAAATTGATCCTAAACAAGTGGCGCATATTGAGGCAATTATTTTGTCGATGACTCCAAAAGAAAGAAGAAATCCAGATATAATTAAGGCTAGCCGTAAGACAAGAATAGCGGCTGGTAGTGGGCGTTCGGTGCAGGAAGTAAACAAATTACTTCAACAATTTGATCAAATGAAAAAGATGATGAAACAAGTTACAAATGGTAATATGAAGTTGCCATTTTAGGAGGAGACGAATATGAATATAAGTGAAGTGAAAAATTTAGTAGAAGGTGCAAGTTACGAAGAGAAAGTTGAAATTTTGGAAATGATATACGAAAGAGCAGGGGATTGCCAAGAGAATGGTTATCTTGGTAGTGGTGTTGCGAATATTTCGTATGATGAATTTGAAAAGGTAGAATTTCAATCTGAAAAGGCAACTAATGATATGACGATTAGTTCAACTGGTGCTGTATTGGACAATTCGGTTGTAATTATGCAGGTACAAGTTAGTAATGATAGTAAGTTAATGCAACTTTATTCTTGGAAATGTGATGGTAGTAGTTATACATATTTGACTTTTGATAGTATGGCGGTTTTGGAGAAGGCATATACCGAGATAAAAAAACAAAACAAGGGATTTTTAGCAGGAAATTTGGATAGTGATTTACAAGAAATTGGTATTGCTTATCGTGATATTATGGATGTTAAGGTGGCAGTTAAAGTTCAAGAAAAAGTATTGGAAGAGCAAGAAGTTGAGACTTTGGATTTTGAGAGGTTGCAGACTTCATTTATTTCATAAAGACTAACTACTGGAAACGGTAGTTTTTTTGTTTGGGGTGTGTCTAAATTTTTGAAATTACATAATATAAGTTAGGAGGTATATTATGTTTGATCAAGGAATAAATCAAGATTTTGGATTTGAAAATTCTATTGTTGGAAATAACAATGTTATTGAAAATGATATGAACGTTGACGTAAATATGATGGGTGTTAATACTGGTAATATGATGCAACAGCAAGGTATGATGATGGGACCGATGAATGAAGGAGTGCAACAAAGAGTTGTAAACAGAACTTTTGTTCATGATGTTCCACAAGAGTGATAATTTATGATAGACCAAATAAATATTAGAGAAAATAAGTACAAATAATGGGAGGTTCCTTTAAGAAACTTCTTTTTTATGATAAAATATAGTTAGATTAATCTTATATCAAGGTGGTGATTTTTATGAAAACAAAAGCAGAAGAAATTTTGGCAAGTCAACCCCAAAATACTAATAGTGATGTTTGTTCAAGAAGAGAGTCTTTTTGTAGAAGATGGAATTTAGTAGATGAAAATAAAGATAATAATGTAATAAAAGTAAGATGTTTAAATGTTATTTGCAAAATATTAAATGCTGCTAATAAACCTGAGGAATTTGCTATTAGTTTTAGTTCTGATGTGTTTTTAGATGAATATTGCAGTGAACTTGCTATGATTTTAGGTTTTGATAGTAAGACTAATTCTTTTGACACTTTTGAACACAAGGATTTATATAAAAAAATATCAAATCTAGATTTAAATAAAAGTCATGATTATTACTTATTTATTTGGTTTTTAGAAGAAACTTTAAATTATGATTTTGGGTATCATATAAAGAAAGAAACTTTAGTAAAAAAAATAAATGAGGCTTTAATTCTTTCTTGTGCTAAAGTTAAAATATTAAAAAATGGTGCTATTTATGAATTATATCCAACTAATATAGATATGTTAGATGAACATTTAATTTTTGATAATATGAATTGGCTTAATAAATATCCTAAAGCAAAAGAACATTTTTCTAAGGCTGTTAAAATAGATATTATTGAAGAAAATTATAGGACTATTGTTGATGAATTAAGGTTAAGTTTAGAATTATTATTACAACAATTGTTTAGTAATCAAAAGTCATTAGAAAATCAAAAGAGTGAGCTAGGAAAGTACTTAAAAGAAAATAATATATCAAATGAGATAAATAGCATGTACATAAAATTATTTGATTTATATACATTGTATAATAATCATAATGCAAAACATAACGATGAAATTGAAAAATTAGAAATTAATTATATTACATATTTAACAGGTACATTTATTAGTTTGCTTGTTCAAACAGAAGAAAATAAATGTATTGTTAGATAATATGGAGCAGAAGGAGTTGATACTATGAATGATTTATTATCTTTGCAAGATTTGTTTAACAAGAAAATTTTTAGAATTCCTGATTATCAAAGAGGATATTCTTGGGAAGAATTACAACTAAAAGAATTTTGGAGTGACTTACTGAATTTATTACCAGATAGAGATCATTATACTGGTATGATTTCTTTGAAAAAGTTAGATTCTAATTATGTAAATAATGAAAAGTGGAATGATGAAAGATGGTTAATTCAAAATTGGGGTTATGTTCCTTATCATATTGTTGATGGTCAACAAAGATTAACGACTTTTATAATATTAATTAATGAAATAGTAAATTTTTATATAAAAAATAATCCTGAAAAATCTTTAAATGATATTTTTATTAACAGCATACCTTTAAGTAAAATACAAGAAGATTATTTAGTTCAAACTAAGCCTGATTCTCAGGGAACTATTAAAACTTATAAATTTGGATATGAAGTAGATAATCCAAGTTATGAATTTTTTAAGTATAGAATCCTTGAATCAAGTAATCCAATTGCTGTGGATGAAACATTTTATACATTAAACTTAGCTAAAGCAAAAAAATTTTTTGAAAGTAAAATAATAGAACTTGTTGATACTAAAGGTGTTAATGAACTTGAAAATGTATTTAAAAAAGTAACTCAAAGATTAAAATTTAATATGTATTATATTGACAATGATTTTAATGTATTTATTGCTTTTGAAACAATGAATAATCGTGGAAAAAGACTTTCATATTTGGAATTATTAAAAAATAGATTAATTTATTTATCTACGGTGTTTGATGTTGAAGAAGATAATAAAACAGCAGTTAGAAATAATATTAATGATACGTGGAAAACGGTTTATGAATATTTAGGAAAAAATAAAATTAAACCATTAAATGATAATGAATTTTTACAAGCACATTGGATGATTTATTTTGGTTATACTAGATCTAATAAAGTTACTTATGATTCATTTTTATTAAATGATTATTTTACTCAACAAAATATTTCAAATGATTGTAATTTTGAAATTAGCAATAATGATAATGAATTATTTTTAGATGAGGAAGAATATGATAATGAAGAAATAACTGTAGAAGAAAAAGTTAATATCAAGAAAGAAAAATTAACTGTTGGAATTATAAATAATTATATTAATAGTATGAAGTCATTAATTCCTTATTGGTATCAAATACATTATCCTAATGAAATAGAAAATAAAGATATAAGAATGTACATTGAAAGATTAAATAGGTTAGGATATGTTAACTTTAAACCTTTAACAACTGTCTTACTTTCAAAACATAATATTAGTGATGAGCAAAAAGTGGCGATTTTAAAAGGTATGGAAAGATTTGTATTCTTACACTACAGATTAAATGGATATGTTGGTACATATAAAAATAGTTTTTTCTATAATTTAGCACATGATTATTATTTTAATTTGGTTACATATGAAGATATTTTAAAAGAAGTAAATGAAATAGATTTCTTAAGCGATAATAATGTTGCTAATATGAGTGGTATTTACACTAAATTTGATAGATTATTTAAAAACAATAATGGTTTTTATTCATGGGCTTCAATTCGATATGTTTTATATGAATATGAAAGACATCTAATGAGTGGAATGTCAAGTAGTGTTAGATTATTGCCTGAAGACATATTTAAGAAGGATGAAAGAGATCATTATTCTATTGAACATATATATCCACAAACGCCAACTGATGAATACTGGATTAATAATTTTTACCATTATAATGAAAATCAAAAAAACAAGTTAACAAATACTATTGGAAATTTGTTACCTATTTCTAAAAGTATAAATAGCTCATTACAAAATTATTCTTTTGATAAAAAGAAAAGTATGAGATTTAATGATGGTTCTCATAATGAATTAGAAGTAAGTAGAAATGAAGATTGGACATCTGAAGATATTTTAGCTAGAGGACTTAAAATTGTAAAATTTATGGAAAAAGAATGGGATTTTATAATTCCTAATTTAGCAGAAAGAAAAAAATTTTTAGGTTTGGACTTTATGATAGAAGAAGATGATGAATGGATTGATTCAACTGAACCTGTTAACGAAGTTGTTACCAAAGAAAAAGAGTATATTTTTTCCGAAGAACAATTTAACAGATTAGTTGCTAAAACAAATTCTAATATTCTAAATTTGTATTATGAACTTGATAAATATGTATTAAGTATAGATGATAATATTAGAAAAAGAACAACTACAGTATATATTGGTTATGATATTGGTAAAAGTTTCTTAGAAGTGTGGATGCATAATGAAAGTTTTAATTTAATTATGTGTTCTGGTAATTATGAAGACAAAGAAAATAAGGTTGAAGTTCTTAGTGATAATTATCAGTGGAGTAATAATAGAAGATTAAAAATTTCTACTATTGAAGATTTAGAGTATGCAAAAGGCATTGTATTACAAAGTTATGAAAAAGCAAAGAATAGATAATTTATTTGAAAGTGAGATGAATTATGGAAATAAATAAAATTAAAACTGAATTAATAAAACAAAAAGAATCTAAATTTAAAGGTAATATATATCATTATTCACAAGTTAATTTTGCTTATAATTCAAATAAAATTGAAGGTAGTAGATTAACTAGTGAACAAACCGAAGCAATATTTGACACATCTTCATTTATTCCTAAAAGTGATGATTTAATAAAGTTAGATGATCTAACTGAATCTAAAAATCATTTCAGATTATTTGATTATATGTTAGATAATGTTG